>JAJYXS010000176.1 GCA_021801615.1 Actinomycetes bacterium | reverse complement strand
CACATTCCAGGCCGGGATCGACACCTGGTGGGACGAGCCTCGTGACGGCGCCCCGTTCACCCCGCGCCTGCCGTTCCTCGAGCTGGCGAACGTGCTCGGCTCGCCGCACAATTCGGGGATCACCGAGACCGCGCTCGTGGACGCGGCCCGGGCGGCGGCGCAGAATGTCGCCCGGGCGCTCCAGGGGCAGCCGGTCTTGCACCTCGTCGACCGGAGCGAGTACTGAGACCCAGCCTCACCGCCGCAGGCGGTCGAGCTGGCGGCGCTCGCGCTTGGTGGGTCGGGCGCTCCCGCGTGGGCGGAAGAACGGCACGTCCTCGGGCGCCGGCGCGGGCGGGCTGCGGTCGACCAGGCAGGACGCCGCCTGCGCTGCGCCGACACGCTTGGTGATCGGGACCACCACCTCGAGGACCCGGTCCCTGCCGTGGATGTGGGCCACAACGCGGTCCCCGGGCTTCAGCCTGGTGGCCGCCTTGGCCGTGATGTCGTTGACCCGGACGTGACCGCCCCTGCAAGACTCGGCTGCCTCGGCCCGCGTCTTGAAGACCCGGACCGCCCACAGCCACTGGTCGACCCTCGCGGACTCCACGGCACGATCCTGCCACTGCGCGAGCTGCCGACCCGTGCCCGCCCGCCCCTCGTCCCCGCCCTCGCCACTCGTCCCCGCCCTCGCCCCTCGTCCACGTCCGCGCACCTCGCCCGCCCCCACCGCGCCGGCCCGGGCGCGCCGGCGCGTTGGGGTAGCGTTCACGAGATGATGTTCCGCCGCCTGCTGCTCGTGAGCGCGTTGGTGCTCGTTGGGTCCACGACGGCCGGGGCAGGGGGGTTCGCCTCGGTGAGCGGCGCCTCCCCCCTTGCCCAGGGTCCGGGCAATACGGCTCCGCTCAGGTCGTGCTCGTACTCCGCGATCCAGCCGTACCTCTACTCTCCGGGCCACCTCACGGTCGCGACGGACGCGCCTGCATACCCGCCCTGGTTCGAGCACAACCGGCCGTCGGACGGACAGGGCTACGAGAGCGCGGTCGCGTACGACGTCGCGAAGAAGCTGGGCTTCAAGCCGTCCCAGGTGAGGTGGGTGGTCGAGACATTCAATGCGTCCTACGCCCCGGGCCCGAAGCACTTCGACTTCGACATCAACGAGATCTCGGTGACGAAGACACGCGCCAAGGCCGTGACCTTCAGCGTCGGCTACTACACAGACGACGAGGCGCTCGTCGCGCTGAAAGGATCGCCGATCGTGAAGCACCACACACCTGCAGCCCTCAAGACCTACGTCTATGGCGAAGAGATCGGGACCACCGCGCTCCAGTACATCAACTCGCGTATCCAGCCCACGCACAGGCCGGAGACGTTCACAACGCTGAACGACGTCAAGTCCGCCCTCCAGGACCACCGCATCGCCGCCTTCGTGACAGATACGCCGACGTCGCAGTACATCGCCACAACAGAGATCCCCCACGCCGTGGTGGTCGGCCAATTCCCCGCCTCCGGCCAGCACTACGGGCTCTTGTTCCAGAAGGGGGACAAGCTCGTGAAGTGCGTCGACAAGGCGATCGACGAGCTGAAGAAGGCCGGCGTCCTGCGCGACCTGGCGAGCAAGTACCTGCGCGTCTACACGTCGATCCCCGTCATCAAGCCCTAGCGCCCCGTGATGCCCGTCGCAGGGGCTCTGCAACTGGCGTGAGGGCGACACCGCCCGTCGGCGCCGGAGGGCTGGTCGTCGGTTCGCATGGGCCGCGTGCGGCGTCGGGCGGCACCGCTCCTCGAGACGAGGCCAGCCCGGCGGACGCGCTCGGTGCCGACCCGTTCAGGCGGCGCAAGAGGCGCATGCTGCGAACCGCGCGGGGTGCGATCATCACCTCGACGCTGAGCACCCTGGTCGTCATCGGGGGGATCGTCGCCGCGTTCGTCCTCGCACCGGGGAGCCGCCAGGTCCGTTCGGTCTACTTCGACGTCCACGACATGTGGCAGGCGTTCCTCGGGGACCCGCACGCAGGCTTTTACTCCGTCGGCAAGGGGCTCGTGATCAACATCGAGATGTTCATGATCGGAGAGGTGCTCATCCTGGGACTGGCGCTCGTGATCGCGCTCATCCGTCTATCCAGGTCGCCCCTGCTGTTCCCGCTGCGCATGATCGCCGTCGCGTACGTGGACTTCTTCAGGGGGGTTCCGCTGATCCTCGTCATCCTGGCGATCGGGTTCGGCCTGCCCGCGCTCTACCTTCCCTTCGTGTCGAGCCAATCGGCGTTCGTCTACGGCGTGCTCGCCCTCGTGCTCAGCTACAGCGCCTATGTCTCCGAGGTCTACCGCGCCGGGTTCAATTCCGTCCCGCACAGCCAGGTCGCGTCGGCCCGGTCGCTCGGGCTCCGCCCGCGTACGGCGATGCGCTACGTCGTCCTGCCCCAAGCGGTGCGGACGATCATCCCTCCGCTGCTCAACACATTCGTGAGCCTGCAGAAGGACACCGCACTGGTCGCGGTGCTCGGAGCGGTGATCGAGGCGAACCGGGCTGCCGAGATCTATTCGAGCACGGTGTTCAATTACTCGGGCTACACCGTCGCCGCGATCCTGTTCCTCCTGCTCACCATCCCACTTGCGCGCTTCACCGACCACCTGATCGCGCGTGACCGGGCTCGCCGGCTCGCAGGGGTGCCGTGAGCCTCCGTGAGGTGCTCCCGGTGGTGAGAGCCCAGACGGCCGGGACCGCGCTCCGGATCGAAGGTGTGCACAAGTCCTTCGGCCAGAACCACGTCCTGAAGGGCATCGACCTCGCCGTCGACACCCACCAGGTGATCTGCCTCATCGGCGCCTCGGGCTCGGGGAAGTCGACCTTGTTGCGCTGCGTCGACCTTCTCGAGACCATCGACGCGGGAAGGATCGTGTTCTTCGGCCACGACATCACCCACCCCGACGTGGACGAGATCCTCGTGCGCCGGCAGATCGGCATGGTCTTCCAGTCGTTCAACCTCTTCCCGCATCTGCGGGTGCTGCGCAACATCACGCTCGCGCCGGTGAAGGCGCTCGGCGTACCGGTGGCCGAGGCCGAGGAGGAGGCCATGTCCCTTCTTCGGCGGTTCGGTCTCGCCGACAAGGCCCGCGACTACCCCGACCGCCTCTCAGGAGGCCAGCAGCAGCGCGTCGCGATCATCAGGGCCCTGGCGATCCATCCGAGGCTCATGCTCCTCGATGAGGTGACCAGCGCGCTCGACCCCGAGCTCGTCGGAGAAGTCCTCGACGTCATCAGGGAGCTGGCCCTCGCAGGGATGACCATGGTGCTCGCGACCCACGAGATGGGGTTCGCCCGCGAGATCGCGACGCGTGTGGTGTTCCTCGAAGACGGCGTCATCGTCGAAGAAGGGCCTCCGGTGCAGCTCTTCGACACGCCGAGGGACGTACGGACCAGGCGGTTCCTCGGCCGGGTCCTCGAAGCCGGCAGGATGTGAGACCGGCGCCGCGGGCCCGGTGCTGACGGCTCGGCGTCACCCCAGCACGTCGACGGCCGCCTGTTCGAGGACGTCGAGTCCCTCGTCGAGCAGGTCGCCGCTGATGACCAGCGGCGGGAGCAACCGGATCACGTTGCCCCAGGTCCCACAGGTGAGCACGATCACGCCCTTCGCGTGGCACGCGCGCGCGATCGCCTGCGCGCTGCTCGCGTCGGGCCGCAGGCCGTCGGGGTCTGCGAGCTCGATCGCGAGCATCGCGCCGCGTCCGCGCACCTCTGCGATCCCGGAGTGCCGCTTCGCCATGGAGTCGAGCCGGGGACGGACCTGCGCCTCGATGCGGCGTGCCGCCGCCGGCAGGTCGAGCTCGCGCATGGTGCGGATCGCCGCGAGAGCGCCGGCGCACGAGACCGGGTTGCCTCCGTAGGTGCCCCCGAGCCCGCCCACGTGCACCGCGTCCATGAGCTCTGCGCGGCCGGTCACCGCCGCGAGCGGCAGCCCGCCGGCGATGCCCTTGGCCGTGGTCACGAGATCGGGTACGACGCCTTCGTGGTCGCACGCGAACCATGCACCGGTTCGGGCGAAGCCGGACTGGATCTCGTCCGCGACGAAGATGATCCCGTGCTCCGCGCACCACGAGGCGAGCGTCGGGAGGAAGCCCGGCGCGGGCACCACGAAGCCACCCTCCCCCTGGATCGGCTCGACGAGCACGCACGCGAGGTTCTCCGCCCCGACCTGCACGGAGAGCTGGTCGATCGCCCGGGCCGCGGCCTGTTCCCCGGTCATGCCCTTCGGATCGCGCAAGGGGTAGGACATCGGCACCCGGTACACCTCCGGGGCGAACGGACCGAAGCGGTCCTTGTAGGGAAAGTTCTTGGCCGTGAGGGCCATCGTCAGGTTCGTCCGCCCGTGGTACGCGTGGTCGAACACCGCGACCGCCTGGCGCCCGGTGGCGTGGCGCGCGATCTTGACGGCGTTCTCGACCGCCTCCGCGCCGGAGTTGAACAGCGCGGAGCGCTTCTCGTGCCGGCCTGGGGTGAGCTCCGCGAGCTCCTCGCAGACCGCCACGTAGCCTTCGTAGGGCGCGACCATGAAGCAGGTGTGGCTGAAGCGAGCCACCTGCTCGCTCACCGCCTCGATGAGCGCAGGCGCGGCGTGGCCGATCGACGTCACGGCGATGCCCGATCCGAGATCGATCAGGCAGTTCCCGTCGACGTCGCGCACGATCGCTCCTGCGGCGGCGTCGACGTACGTCTGGACCGTGCTGCTCACCCCTTGCGCGACCGCCCGGAGGCGCCTCGACGAGAGCTCTCGCGAGCGTGGTCCGGGGATCTCGGTGACGAGGACCCTCCGTTGGGGGATCTGGGGGGTCGCGTCGGGAGCGGCGTCTGCGTCGCGCTGGGTCACTGCGCACCTCCTGGGACCGTGCGGCCGGCACCCGGCCGGCGTCGGCCAGTGTAGGCGGGCAGCCCGACTGGCATCGGGGGACGTGGCTCCCGAGGTAAGACGGGTGCGTGAGCATACGGATCGGGACGTCCGGTTGGCAGTACGCGCACTGGCGCAGCTCCTTCTATCCCGACGACCTCCCGGCGTCGCGCTGGCTCGAGTTCTACTCGAGGTCGTTCGACGCGGTCGAGGTCGACAACGCCTTCTACAGGCTTCCCTCCGAGGAGGTGTTCGAGCGCTGGCGCGACACGACGCCAGCGGGGTTCGAGATGGCGGTGAAAGCGAGCAGCTACCTCACCCACAGCAAGCGCCTCCGTGAGCCGCGCGAGCCGGTCGCTCGCTTGATGGAGCACGCCCGCCATCTCGGGCCGAAGCTCGGTCCGGTCCTCTTGCAGCTGCCGCCGACGATGCGTGTCGAGCGCAACCGTCTCGACGAGGCGCTCTCCTGCTTCGGACCCGAGGTCCGCGTGGCGGTCGAGGTGCGCCACGACAGCTGGGACTGCGAAGCGGTGTGGGAGGTGCTCGCCGCTCACGGCGCCGCGTGGTGCGTGGCCGACTCGCCCTGGCGCCGATGGCCGCTGGTGCGGACGGCGGACTGGGGGTACCTCCGCTTCCACGAAGGCGTCGCGTCGCCTCGGCCCTGCTACGGCCGCCGGGCGCTCGCCGGCTGGGCGGACCGGGTCGCCGCAACGTGGCCCGATGGGGCCGACGTCTACGCCTTCTTCAACAACGATGCCTGCGCGTGCGCTCTGCACGATGCACGCCTGTTCGCGATGGCGTGCAGGCGTGCGGGGCTCGAGACGACCAAGTTCCCGGCGCGCGGGGCGGTGAAGCTGTGCGAATGAGCGGATCGCCCGGGGTGCCGTTCAGCCTGGTCGTTCCCCCTCGCCGGTGAGGTGACGCGCGAGGAAGCTCGCACTGATCTCGAACGCGTCGGGCGGGAGGTCCCCATGGCCGCCTGGATGGGCGACGAGGCGCTTGTCACGCGAGCCGAACGCCTCCCATAGCGCGATCGCGACGTCGTGCGGGAACATCGGGTCGTCCCACTGGACGAGGAACAGCACCGGGCACCGTACTGCGGGCGCGTCACGTGCGATACGGTCCTTCGTCGGGCCGGTCAGGCCCATGAGCCCGAGGACCGCCGCTGCGATGCGCTCGTCCGCGGCGACGACGGGAAGCCCCGTGATCGTCCCCATGGAGACGCCCCACCACCCGACCGGGCCGGCCCCGACGTCCGGGAGCTGCTGGAGCGCGTCGAGCGTCACGGACCAGTCGGCCACCATCTCGTCGGTCATCGCGTCGCCATCGTTCGCCCACAGCTGGGCGAACTCGGCCATGACGAGGGGGGACGACGCGGCGCGTCCGGCGCGGCGGTCGCCGTGGACCGGACCGTCGATCGCCGCCGAGGCGATGCCGTGGCGGAGCGCGAGACGTCTCGCCATGCCCACCACATAGCCCTGCCGCTTGGACCCCGACCCGCCGTGGCCGAGCAGCACGAGCGGCAGTGGGCTTCCGCCGGCCGGCGGCGTCCAGAGGAGCCCCGGCACGCGGCGACCACCGCGGTCCACGTCGAAGCGGCGCTCCCTCACGCCGCCCGTGAGCACCTCCTCGGCGAGCCAGACGAGCTCCGGGCTGCAGGCGCTCTCGGGCACGGCGGTCACGCCCCGCAAGCTACCGCCTTGCCTGCCGATCAGAGCTCGCCCGAGTGGTGCTCGAGGAAGCGCAGGATCATCGAGTGCTTCTGGGTGTCGAGGATCATAAGGTCGACGATCAGCGCCCAGAGCGTCGTCTCTTCGAACGGCCGAAGGCGCTTGCGGAGGTCTTCGAGCTCGTGACGGTCCTGGTCCTCCTGCTTTCTCATGCGCCGCGTCGCCGCGACGAGGCGCTCGTCGAGGTGCCAGCCGAGCGGGGGCACCGAGGTGTCGCCCCCGAGTGTGCCCCAGGCCATGGCTGTGGCTACCTCCACGAGCATGCGGTGGTGCCGCCGCTCGTCCTCCATGATGACGCCGATCAGGTATCGCGCCGCGGGGTCCGTCGCGGTCTTGCCCAGCTGGTCGTACTCGTCGAGCATGCGCCCTTCGTCGGCACCGTGGCGCGCGAGCAGCCCGACCAGCTCGCGGATGGTGGTGCTCGCACCCGTCGCCTGCAGCCCTTCGAGCGCGCGCTCGAACCCCGTCGGGGCCTCCGTGCCGGCCTCGTCGTCACCTGCCTGTGCCACGGGTCTGCCGTCCACGTCGACCTCCGATCCCTGGTGTCGCGCGCTCGCAGCTACGCCTTTTCGACCCGCGCGAGCACGTTGCGCCGGCGCAGGGCCCGGACAGCCTGGCGCGCCTCTTCTTCCGGCATCACCGCGGCGAGCGCCTCGCCGGTGGTGTGGACGCGCATGGAGAGCGCTTCGGCCTCGGGCCGCGTGTAGCCGAAGAGCGCGATGCACGCCCGCTCGACCTCGTCGAACGTCGTGAAGTCGCTGTCCATGATGATGACGGCGAAGTCCTGGTCGAAGAGCTCCCGGACCTTGTCCGCGACGTCGCCTTCCGCTTGCCGCCGGATGTCGATGTCTGGAGGGGACAGCGGGCTCATGGCTCCTCGGCAGCTCGGACGGCCACTGGTTCCCGGATTGTACCGAGGCCGCTACCCGAGCGCGAGCAGCCGGCGGCGTGCGGGCGCGACGTAGCCGTGGTCCACGAACCAGCGGACGGAGTCCTCGACGGCGTCGCGCGCAGGACGCGAGCGGTACCCGAGCTCGCTGCGGGCCCGGGAGTCGTCGAAGATCATCGCGGTCGTCGACATCCTCGCAGCCTCGAGCGGCACCGAAGGATGCCGCCCGAGGATGCGGCCCTCCAGCGTCTCGGAGACGAGGCCCGCGGCCAGGGCCAGCGCCTTCGGGAGCCGCAAGGTGACCGGCGGCAGGCCGCTCACGACAGAGAGCGTCGCGAGCAGCTCGCACATCGAGAGGTTCTCGCCGCCGACGATGTAGCTCCGGCCGGGCCTGCCGCGCTCGAGCGCGAGAAGGTGGCCGGCCGCGACGTCGTCGACATGGGTGACGTTCATGGCCGTGTCGACGTAGCCGGGCATCTTGCCGTTCAGGAAGTCCACGACGACCTTGCCGGTCGGCGTCGGACGATGGTCGCGTGGCCCGAGCGGGAACGTGGGGAGGACGAGGATGACCGGGGCTCCCTCGGCCGAGGCGCGCAGCACCTCGTGCTCCGCGACGTACTTGGACTGCTTGTAGCGGCCGAAGAGGCGCGAGAGGTCCGCGGCGTCGTCTTCGGTCGCGGGCTTCCCGCGCGCGGTGCCGTCGAGGCCGAGGGTGGCGACGGTGCTCGTGTACACGAGCCGTTCGACGCCTTCTGCCGCCGCGGCCTCGAGCACGTTGCGCGTCCCCTCGACGTTGACCTCATGGAAGGTAGCTGGGTTCCTCGCCCAGAAGCCGTAGACGGCCGCCGTGTGGAACACGAACCTGCTGCCCACGAGCGCGCGGCGCACCGCCAGGGCGTCTCGGACGTCCGCTTCGCGCACCTCGACGTCGAGGCCCCGCAGGTTCCGGCGATCGCCTCCCGGCTCGGCGAGCGCGATCACCGAGGCGCCCCGTTTGACGAGCAGGCGCGTGATCGCGGACCCGATGAACCCGGCTGCTCCGGAGACCGCGACTCGATCGCCTACGGCGATCGTCACGGCGGGCTCGTCGGAGCGGCCCGGACGGCCGCCTCGAGCGGCCGTCGGGGTCACGCGCTCGCCGTCACCGGCTTGGGCTCGCCGCGGCGCAACGCGCCCTTGGCCATGGTCGCCCCGAACTCCCTGAGCAGGCCCGATCCCCGGTGCGCGTCGCGCAGGACGTCGTCCAGGGCGGCGACGAAGTAGTCCACCTCGGCCTGCCCGGCGATGAGCGGGGGCAGCAGCTTCACGACGTTCATGTTGTCCGCGGCGACCTGGGTGAGGATGCGGTGCCGGTGGAAGAGCGGCACGACGACCATCTGGGAGAAGAGCGCGGTGCGCATGGCCTCGATCGCGTTCCAGCGCACCCGCAACGCTCGCGACTCCGGCTTGCCGAAGACCAGACCGACGACGAGGCCCTTGCCCCGCACGGCGTGGAGCATCTCGTAGCGCTCCACGAGCGGGGCGAGCGACGCGGCGAGCGCCTCGCCCGTCTCCCTCGCGTGCTCGACGATGCGCTGCTCGTCGAAGACGTCCAGCGTCGCGAGCCCTGCGACCATCGCGAGCTGGTTCCTGCCGAAGGTGGTCGAGTGCACCATGGCGCGCTCGATCGAGCTGTAGACGCTCATGAACACCTTCTCGGTGCACAGCACCGCGCCGACGGGGACGTAACCGCCCGACAGCGCCTTGGAGAGCGTCACGATGTCGGGCTGCACCCCGTAGTGCTCGTGGGCGAAGAACTTGCCCGTGCGGCCCATGCCGACTTGCACCTCGTCGGCGACGAAGAGGGTCCGGTACCTCCGGCACAGCCCCTGGACGGATTGCCAGTAGTCCGCGGTCGCCACGTTCACGCCCTTGCCCTGGATCGGCTCGGCCACGAACGCCGCGACGTCCCCCTTGCGGAGCTCACTTTCGAGCGCGTCGACGTCGCCGAAGGGCACCTGGGTCGCTCCGGGGAGGAGCGGGCCGAACCCCTCCTTGAATTCCTTCCCGCCATTGAGGGCGAGCGAGCCGGTGGTGAGCCCGTGGAAGCCGTGGTCGCAGAACAGCACACGCGTGCGTCCCGTCGCGCGCCGGGCGAACTTGATCGCCGCCTCGGTCGCCTCGGTCCCCGAGTTGCAGAAGTAGACGCGCCGGATCCCTTGGTGGGCGCGTGCGACGAGCTGCTCGGCGAGCAGACCTGGCAGGAGCGCGCAGTCCAGCTGAACCATGTTGGGCAGGTCGAGGTCGATCGCGTCGTGCAGCGCCTTCTTCAGCGCCGGATGGCCGCGGCCGAGGGCGTAGACGCCGAACCCTGCGAGAAAGTCGAGGTACCGGTCGCCCCGGTCGTCGTAGAGGTAGCACCCTTCCCCCCTCACGTAGAACCGGTCGAAGCCCAGGGTCTTGAGGACCCGGACGAGCTGCGGGTTCAGGTGCTCGTTGTGAAGGGTGAAATTCTCGCCGCGGTGCTCCTCGAGCACCTTGGCGACGTCGAACGCCATCGTTCCTCCGTTTCGGGGTCGCCCAAGGGTACCCGGCTGGGACAGGCCTCGACGAGGCGGGGACTGCCCGCTCAGGTGAAGGGGATGGCGCTGAACTCCGCCAGCTTCGCGAGGGGATGGCTCGCGTCGATCTTGCGGATCGTCCCGGACTTCGAGCGCATGACGAGGGACTGGGTGGTGGCGCCGAAGCTGTGGTAGCGCACGCCCTGGAGCAGCTCGCCGTCGGTGATCCCGGTCGCCGCGAAGAAGCAGTTGTCCCCTTGGACGAGATCGTCGGTGTGGAGCACCGCGTCCACGTCGTAGCCGGCCTCGACCGCGGCTCGGCGCTCCGCGTCGTCCCGAGGCCACAGGCGTCCCTGGATCTCGCCGCCCATGCACTTGAGCGCCGCCGCGGCGAGCACGCCCTCGGGCGTCCCCCCGATGCCGAGGAGGATGTCGACGCCGGTGCCGGGCCAACCGGTCGCGATCGCGCCCGCGATGTCGCCGTCGGTGATGAGCCGGATCCTCGCGCCCGACGCCCGCACCTCTGCGATGAGGTCGGCGTGCCGCGGCCGGTCGAGGATCACCGCGGTCAGATCGCGCACGGACTCGCCCAGGGCGTCGGCCATCGCATGAAGGTTCTCGGTCGGAGAGCGGTTGATGTCGACGGCGCCCTTCGCCTTCGGGCCGACGGCGAGCTTCTCCATGTAGACGCACGGACCGGGGTTGAACATCGTCCCTCGAGGCGACACGGCGATCACGGACAGCGCGCCGCCCCTGCCGAGCGCCGTCGGGGTGGTCCCGTCGATGGGGTCGACCGCGATGTCGACCTCGGGGGGGGAGCCGTCGCCGATGCGCTCGCCGTTGTACAGCATCGGCGCGTTGTCCTTCTCCCCCTCGCCGATCACGACGACGCCGTCCATGCGCACCGTCTGCAGCACGATGCGCATGGCGTCGACCGCGGCTCCGTCCGCGCCTTCCTTGTTCCCGCGTCCCATCCAGCGGCTCGCGGCCATCGCGGCGGCCTCGGTGACCCGCACGAGCTCGAGCGCGAGGTTCCGGTCCGGGGCCTGCGGTCGCCGCTCCACGGCCGCGACCATAGCGGCGAGGAGGCTCGGCGACCGCCAGCAGCCGCCGTGGTCGCCTCCGGCGCGTGATCGGATCTCCGGCTTCATCGCGCGGGTGGTCATAATGGGCCGATGGAGCCGGCCAGCATCGACGTGGCACCTGCCCCCGGTCCCGCACCGGCCCCCGGTCCCGCGCCGGCCCCCGGTCCCGCGCCGGCCCCCGGTCCCGCGCCTACCCCCCGACCGCTTCCACCGGCCCCGGGCCTGGACGGGCGCGGGGACAGCTTCGTCGTCGGGCCTTCGGGCCCGCTGCAGGGGACGCTTCGGGCTGGCGGCGCCAAGAATTCGGTGCTCAAGCTGATGGCGGCGACCCTCCTCGCCGAGGGTAGGCACGTGCTCACGAACGTGCCCGAGATCCTCGACGTCGAGATCATGGCGGACATGCTCCGTGCCCTCGGCGCCTCGGTCACCTGGGAGGCCCGAGGGCGCCTGGTCGTGGACTCGCCGGCGGCCACACAGCTGGTGCCCGAGGCGCCCTACGAGCTGGTCGACCGGATGCGGGCGTCGATCGTCGTGCTCGGCCCCCTGCTCGCGCGCTGCGGGCGGGCCAAGGTCTCGATGCCCGGCGGTGACGACTTCGGCGGACGTCCGATCGACTTCCATCTCGGCGGTCTCGGGCACATGGGCGCGCGGTTCGAGACGCTGCACGGGGACGTCGAAGGCACCGTCGACGAGGATGCCGGAGGCCGCCGCCTGGTCGGGGCGCACGTCGTGCTCGAGTACCCGAGCCACACCGCGACGGACAACATCCTCATGGCGGCGGCGCTCGCCAAGGGCACGACCGTCATCGAGAACGCCGCGCGCGAGCCCGAGGTGTGCGACCTCGCCGCGTACCTCACGGCCATGGGCGCGAGGATCCGCGGCGCCGGAACGTCGCACGTGGAGGTGGAAGGCGTAGAGGAGCTCTCGCCCTCCGTCCACAGCGTCGTGCCCGACCGCGTCGTCGCGGCGACGTACCTGGCTGCAGCGGGCCTGTGCGGCGGGGAGGTCGTCGTCGAGGACGCCCACATCGACCACATGACCATGCTCGTCCGCAAGCTCGGCGCGATGGGGGTGGCCGTCGAGCAGCGGCCCGAAGGAGTGGTCGCGACCGGCGCAGGCCGGCTGCGCGCCGTCGACGTCGCCACGCTTCCGTACCCGGGCGTTGCCACCGACTACAAGCCGTTGCTGGTCACGATGATGACCGTCGCCGACGGGGTGTCGATCGTGACGGAGAACCTGTTCGCGGGACGGTTCCGCTACATCGACGAGCTGCGGCGCATGGGAGCCGACGTGAGGACCGAAGGGCACCACGCCGTCGTGCGCGGCGTGCCGCGCCTGTCGGGCGCCAGGGTGCGAGCGACCGACATCCGCGCCGGCGCGGCCTTGGTGCTGGCCGGCCTCGTCGCCGATGGCGAGACCGTCGTGTCCGACGCGCACCACGTCGACCGCGGCTACGAGGACCTCGCCGGCGCCCTCGCCTCGGTCGGCGCGCCGGTCCAGCGGCGTTGAGCCCCCGCCACCCGACACCCGGCCAGCTGCTCGAGGCAGCGGTTGCGGGGGA
>JAJYXS010000094.1 GCA_021801615.1 Actinomycetes bacterium | reverse complement strand
TGAATGAACCGGCAGAACACGATGGGGTCGTAGCCGTCGGCCAGTAGCGCCTTCACTTCGGCGGCGAGCACGTCGAGCTTTCGGTCGTGCGCGGGACCGCACAGCGCGTCGGCGGCCCGGGCCATCTCGAGTAGCCGTCGGCGCTCCCCGCTGGCTGCCCCGGTGAGCGAGGGGCTGTCGCCGGCTGCGGTGCCGTCGGCGGTGGTGCCGTCGGCGGTGGTGTCCGCCCCCGGCGTTGCGTCGATCCCCTCCAGGGAGTCGGTGTCGGCAGTGTCGAGCACCGCGGCTCGGCCGAGCTCGTCGGCTTCGGCCACGCTGGCAGCTCCGGCTGCCGAGGCTCGGGTTCGCAGTGTGGCTGCTGCCGCGGCCGGCGACGATGCCAGGGCCCGTAGCAGGGCTAGCGCCGACCACCACCGGACCCGCTGGTGCACCTGGCTGGCGGCACCCTCCCTGTCGCCATGGGTGACCTGGCCCCGGGCATAGGCGAGCACCCGTTCGAACAGCACAAGGTACTCGCTCGACAGGGTGTAGGGCGCTTCCTTGGAAAGACGGTCGGAAGGGAAGTCGGTCTCCTCGGCCAGGTACTTTCTCACGTCTGCTCGGCGCCGCTGGACGAAGTGCCGGGCGAGGCGCGCCCGACCGGCGACCGCGTCGAGGTCCACGGTGGCCAGCTCGGGATCGAGCAACCCGAGGAGGTTCCGAAACCCCTGCTCCTTGCCCGAGTGCGGGGTGGCGGTCACCAGCACGAGATGACGCTTGGGGTCCTTGGCGATCTCGCGCATCAGGTCGTAGCGCTGGGTTCGGGCATAGGTGCCACCACCACCAGCCCCATCGGCGACGCAGGTGTGGGCCTCGTCGACGATGACCAGCTCCGGACAGTGGTTGACGAACTCCTGTCGGCGCTGCGGTGACTTGATGAAGTCGGTGGAGATAACGGTGAACGGATGGCGGTCGAACAGCGACTCGTCGAGCATCAGCCCCCGGCTGAGCCGGGCGGCCGTGGAGGGCAGCACCACCTCGGCATCGACGGCGAACTTCTCCCGTAGCTCTCGCTGCCACTGCTCGGCCAACGCCGGGCTGCACAGGACGGCCAGGCGTTGGGCATCACCTTGGGCGAGGAGCTCGGCGGCGATGAAAGCAGCTTCGATGGTCTTTCCGATGCCGACGTCGTCGGAGATGAGGATCCGCACCGGGTCTTGGCGTAGGGCCAGCAGCAACGGTACGTACTGGTAGGCGCGTGGCTCGACGGCCAGCTTGGCCACCGAGCGGAACGGTCCCGCCGACGATCGGAAGCCGATCTGCAGCGCCGTACGCAGCAGCACACCGCTTGCCGCGTCACCGAGGTCGGACGGGCTCGGCGGGGCGAACTGGGCGGCAGAGACCTGCTCCAGCGCGGGCAGGACCGCAGCGGTGTCGTCGTCGTTCCCTCCGAGCGGCCGGAGCACCAGCAGGTCTTGGTCGCTGTCGGGCAGCACCACCCACTCGCGGCCTCGTGCCGTCACGAGCGATCCAGGTGCAAAGTTGGTCACGGGCGTGTTCCCTTCATGGCGCCGAACACGTTCGGCCGACTGCCGGCGATAGCCGCCCAGTCGGCGTTGTGTGCAAAGCGGACGACATCCCAGCCCAGGTCGAGGAGGCGCGCGGTTGCGGCCTGGTCCCGGGCGGTGGCCGTCGATCCGTCGTGGACAGGGCCGTCGACGAAGACCGCCACAGGAGCAGACGGCCCGTCGTAGACGAAGTCGGGGCGAGCTGCGGCTCCCTCGACGTCCACCTGGGACCGGTCCGGAAGCCGCAGCCCCTGCTCGTCGAGCCAGGCGAGGAACTGCCGTTCGAGGTCCGAGTCGCAGGCTGCTCGAAGCGTGGCCAAGGTGGCACTTCGGGTTCGGCCGCCGCCTCCGGATGCGACCGCCGAGGACGCCAGCCGGAGGAGGAGGTCCTTGGCCTGGTGGCGGTCGATCAGGGTGTGCTCGGCCTGGTTGGCGAACGACAGCAGGCAGTCGTAGCAGCCGCGCTCGCAGCGCTCGGTGGTGTCGGCGGCATGCCCGAGGTCGTCGCCGGTGGAAGGATCGAAGTGGAGCAGGCCGAGCGCGGTGGTGGCCACCTGCGCAAGGGCGCCGGGCTCGTTCACCAGGCGGCGCAGCACGCCGGCTCCGCCTTCGGCAGACTCCGTGAAGAGCATCCGCCCGCGCTCGTCTGCGTCCGGGAGCTCGGTGGAGTCCAGCTCGGAGTCCTCGAGCTGGTAGCAGGCCTCGATGCCTCGCTCGAGAGCGTAGCGGAGACTGGTAGCAGTCACGAGGTCGGTTCGATCAGTGGCCCGCAGGAGCAGGATGTTGCGCGTGTCTTCGACGTAGGGAATGACCTTCTTCTTCGTCTTTGCGTCGTCGATGGGCTCGAGATTGTCGCTGTCCACCGTGGCGTCCGCGGCCTTCTTGTCCGACAGCCACGTGCCGGCCACCGGATCCAGCCAGAAGCCCCGGTCCGACTGGTCCTTGCGCCGGCGCCGCCCGACGTTCGCCAGCCGAAGAGTGGCTGCGTCGCCATAGACAAGCTCGGCCACTGGGATCTCGTCGGCTGTCGCCGTTGCGTCGATGCGGCCGGCTCGGTCACCGTGGGTCGTGAACCGGTAGGAGGTCTCGATCTCGAACCCCGAGCGCCGGCGTTCCTCCTCGTCGCTGGAGATCCGCTCACGCCGCCGGGTGTGCACCGTCTGCAGGCGCAGCAACCCGTAGGTCTTGGCGCCGAGCCGGGTGCCGCAGTGCTCGCAGGTGTCGACACCTACGGAGATCGGGTGGTGGTAGCCGCACGCGTCGCAGCGGCGGGCGTCCTCGGTGTGGGCTCCGCCAGTGGCATCGGCCAAGCGGGGGAGCTGCACCCGCACCACTTCGTAGCGTGCCCCTTCGTGGTAGATGAGGGAACCAGGCCCGAATTCGCGGATGGCGACGAACCGGGGGCGCTGCAAGTAGCCGCCATCATGGTCACGACTGGAGCCGCGCGCTCCGGGGATGTAGGCGGCGAGGGGGAGCCGAGGGAACGAGTAGCCGGGCAGGAACCCTTCGGACGCCAGATACCGATAGGAGTAGAAGTCGGTCTGGGCCACCTCGCTGTTGTCGTTGGCCAGCAGCCGGAGCCGGTCTCGGGCCTCTCGCTCGCGCATGGCGGCCAGCTCCTGGGCTCGGTGTGCCGTGCCGGGAGCGACGGCGAGCTTGCCCTGCTCGATGTACTCGGCCTTGGTCGTGCGGTAGAGGTCACGCCAGCGGTCCAGGGCCCGGTCGAGATTGTCGGAGGCCCGCGAGACGGTGTCGGCGACCCACCCGTCGTACCACCATCCCACGGGGTCGTCGGCCGAGGTCCATGCGTGGCGCAGCTCGTCGAGCACGCGGCGCGCCCGATCGGTCGCTCGGCGGGCAGCTGCCGGGTCCGTCAGCGCCCGCCACACCTCAGGCAGGAAGGCCAAGGTGGGATGGTCGCCGGCCATGTCGAGCACCTCAGTGAGCGACGACCGCATCGACTGCCCGGTCTCGCCCAGCCAGATGGCGTGCACATGGGAGCGGACGAGCTCCTCGTTGCCGAGGTCGAGGCGGGGTGGGGCTACCGAACCTGACACCATGTCCTGGCTGCGGCGGAACCAGTAGTTGTCGTGGGCGTTTCCGCTCGAGCAGTACGTCGTCACCATGGCAGGCTGCCCTTGGCGCCCCGCCCGCCCCGACCGCTGGGCGTAGTTGGCGGGTGTGGGTGGGACGTTGCGCATCGTCACCGCGCTGAGCCTCGCGATGTCCACGCCCAGCTCCATGGTGGGCGAGCAGTAGAGCAGGGGCAGCGTGCCTTTCCGGAACGCCGCCTCACGCTCTTCGCGGAGGTCCGGGGGGACCTGGGCGGTGTGCTCCCGGGCATAGAGGCCGGCGAGGCCCAGGCCGGCGCCGCGGTAGAGGTCGCGGAAGAACGGGTTGACCCGGGCGAGTGTCTCCGAGTCGTACTCGCGGCGCAGCGGGTCGTCAGCTCCGTGCTGGCCGTCGCCTAGGGACCAGCGGATCGAGGATGCCTTCAGCCGGTAGCCGGGCGTGCCATGATCGTCGGTGGCGACCTCGGTGAGCGTGCCGACCGAGGCCAGGGTGGTGAGCAGGCTGGTGATCACCGCTTGGGCGTCGTCGGCCTTCAATGCCGGCCCGAGGACCTGTGGCCGTCGCAGGTAGCGGCCTAGCGCGCTGCGTCCCGACAGGTTCAGGTCGGTCCGACGGGCGCCCGGCGTACCGGACCGAGGGAAGACCGTGCCGGCTGGCTCGGGCCGTTCGGAGTCGTTGATGAGCCAGGGATCGCGAAGGTGCTGGCGAGATTCCCGTTGGATCCGTTCGAACCCCGGCTCGGTCAGGCAGTCGACGTCGATGGCCAGGACCCGCCGGAACTCGTCGAGCACGATGCGGGCCAGTTCCTCGCGCATGTCGGCGTCTGCGCCGACCAGCTCCGCATGGGCGTCGGCCCAGGTATCGGCGTCGGCGGCGATCTCGTCCAGATCCACGTAGCGGACGACGAGCAATCCGACCTGCTCCATGTTGGGCATGGTCACCCGCCAACCACGTTTCAGATCCGTGTAGATCCGGTACTCGACCACGGCCCGGAGGGCTCGCTCCACCATCTCCTTCTGGGAGAACTTGACCCCGGGGTTCTGGGCGAAGTCCTCCAGCTCCAGTCCGAGTGCATCGGTGACCGCTTGGGCGACCACCTGATGGAGAAGGTCGGATGGTGCAGCCTCGAGGGCCTTGCACAGCGCCGAGCGGAGCTGGGCGACTTGGGCGAAGTCGTTGAAGTGCCCGGCTTGCAGCGATGCGTCCTGCCGGTTGTCGACGAAGGTCAGCAGCTTTCGGGCGTCGCTGGGCAGCTCGTCGGGCCCGAAGGCGCGCAGCGAGCGCACCACGCTTGCAGAGAGCACCGTGACCGCCGACGACCGGCCCTCTTGGTCGAGCGTGGCCAGCTTGGAGAAGTCGTTGCCCCGCACCTGCTCGTAGGAGATCCGGCACCGCAGGCAGAACGCGAACGGTGTCGAGATGAACCAGGCGTGGAGCCCGTCGCCGTCGTCGGTCAGCGTCCCGTTGGGCTGCAGCCACACGCTCGCCGGCTTGTACTTGGCTCGGTTGGGGGCGAGCGACATCGAACCGTCATCGGCTGCGACCAGCCAGTGGTCGGGGAAGCGCCCCTCGGTGACCGGGTCGACCGGCCACGGATGGTCCTCCGACACGTACAGGTACCCCGTGACGTCGTCGCCGCCCGAGGCGTCGCGGTCCGCACGCGGCACGAACAGCACGTCGCCGTCGCGTTCGGCTCGAGCCACCACGTAGTAGTCCTGGCCGCATTCGCGGCAGAAGCCCAGCGGCAACAGCGCCTTCTCCGGATGATCGGGCACCCGGAGCTGGTAGTGGCCCGTCAGGTGGCGGGTACTGGTCGGCTCCAAGCTGGCGTACACGTTGTCGCCTTTGGAGACGAACTGGTGCAGCCGGAAGGCGAACAGCGGTCGCCGGTTGACTGGATGCCTGACCTGGCTGCCGGCCAGCAGCAACCGCTGCAGGATAGCGGTGCAGGAATCGGCATCGGTTGCCGTCTCATCCGCCAGCTGGCGCGCGACATCCGACACGCGCCGCGGCAACCCCCGGACCAGCTCTCCCGACCCGGGATCGGTCTCCAAACCGAACGCCTCCTCCACCCAGGCGGCCAGCGGATCTGCGGCAAGATCCTCGTAGCGGCTGGGCAGCGGCCCCCCAGTGGCCAGCTCCCGGATCCGGTCGCCGAGCACGCCGGTAGTAGGGAGGGCTGCCGTGGTGGCCCGCAGGAGCGTCTCGCCGATCACCTGTGCCGGGCCGACGTCGGCGCCGAACAGCCGGCTGGCGACCTCGGCGACCACCTGCTTGCGCTCCGCGGCTGTCCCACCCGACGCCATGGTGGCGGATGTGCCGATGAGCTGCAGGTCGGGTGACTCGCACGCTTCCCGGACCCGGCGGACGAGCATGGCCACATCGGCTCCCTGACGGCCCCGGTAGGTGTGCAGCTCGTCGAGGACCAGGAACTGCAGGCCGCGGGCGGCCGTGACGAGGTGCTGGCGCTCGTCTGGTCGGGTGAGGACCAGATCGAGCATCACGTAGTTGGTGAGGAGGATGTCGGGAGGATCGGCGAGGATCCGCCGCCGCTCGTCGGGCTTCTCCTGCCCGGTGTAGCGGGCGAAGGTGACCGGCCGCTCACCCTCGGCGAAGCCGAACTCCAGGAACTTGCGGAGCTCCTCGACCTGGCTGTTCGCCAACGCGTTCATCGGGTAGACCACGATCGCCTTGACACCCCGGGGGCTCGCCTCGCGTTCTCTCAGGATCCGATCGACGATCGGCACGATGTAGGCCAGCGACTTTCCTGATCCCGTGCCCGTGGTCAGCACGTACGACGCGCCAGTCCGGGCCAGCTCGATGGCGTCTCGCTGGTGGCGGTGGAAGACAATCGGGTCCCGACCGGGATCCTCCTGATGCTCCTTGTGGCGGAAGATCCGCTCACAGTCGCGGTCCAAGAGACCTGCTTTCGCCAGCTCGGCGGGCGTACCCCCCGAGGCGAAGCTCGGGTTGAGCGACAACCAGGGATCGGGCCACTGGTCGGCATTGTCGAGCCGCTCCTCCAAGAACGCCCGGATCCGCCCGTCCAGTGGCTGCACAAAAGACCCCGTGAACGACCGGTAGTCATCGACGAGCGCCGTCCGTAGCGAAAAGATGTCCATGTCCGCTCTCCCAGGTCGAAAGCTACTCGGTCCGGGTGGGGCGCTGCCCGGAGCGTGATCGGGTTCCTGCGGACGCCGCCCGGCCGAGGAGGAGGTGACCGACCTTCCACGGCGGAGCGAGCACGTGATCTGAGCCGGAGTCCAGTAGCGCGGCGACGTTCTGCTCGGAGCCGAAGACGATCTCACCAAGGCCGCCACCTACGGCAGCCGCACCCGCTGTCCGCGACGACCTGTCGTGACGCCGCTCGCCCGCACACCGGGCTGGTCGGTCACCGGGCTCGCCACTTACGGCACCCCACCCACTCGGCGTGGATACACGCTGGGTGATGCCAAGTTCTCTCTGTCCAGAGTTCTAGATACTGCCCGGACGGCTCGGCAGAATGGGCCGTGATGACGGCGCGATACGAGTCCAACCTGAGGGAGCTCCGCGAGAAGGCGGGCTTCACGCAGGAGGGCCTTGCGCCCTAGCCGAGCTTGGCCTCCACGAATGCCTTGACGCGGCTGTCTCGGATCGAGAGCGCGCCCTCGAGGAACCGGCGGTAATCCGCGACGACGGCGTCCCGTAGGCCGAAGACGTCCAAAGCGAAATCGGGTGCCCGCTTAGGGTATTCGAGCGCGGTTTCCATGTGGTCGGTCACGCTACGCGCCCACCTTCGCGCGTCTCGGTGTCATGACCGCGGACCGGATCGCCGGGCTACGCGCTTGGCCGCGCCGGTCACGTTCAGACGAAAGCGCATCATCGCCTCGCTCACGCCGTAGCGCTCTGCTGCAAGGTCGACTGCAAGACGCCCTCGGGCGAGCGCGAAGGCCGCCTCGTCGGACACGAGCAATGAGCCCGCCAGCCAGTCCGCCTCCTGCTCAAGCTCTTCTCGCCACACCCGTCGCCCGTTCGTGTCGAGTGCCGGTGCCGCTGGGTGGAGCAGCAGCGCGTGGGCGAGGTTGCTCGACTGGCGCCCCCTGGCATGAACGTCGTTGTAGACGATGAGCCGACGCCGACCGGCAAAGACCGTGACGGCCGAGAACTCGCTCGGGTCGACCTCCTGGAACTGCGCCACAGCCCGCGGAGCATCTGCGGCGAGGCCCGACAGCGCGCAGACCGGCACGTCGAGGTGGTCGGCAAGCCGCCAAGGGTCGAGCGGAGCCGTCGGTCCGAGGCCGAGCTCTCCGCGAACCTCCCTCGCCATGCGGTTCGCATCGGCCTTGAAGCCTCGTACGAGCGCCACGGGCGTTCACTTCTTCCGCAGTCGCTGGTAGGTTGCCTTGACCAGCTCGTCGAGCGCGGCCGCACCCTCGGCCGAGAGGTTGCGATCGCTGCGCAGGTAGGTCGAGATCATCGCCAAGGGTTCGGGCTCGGAGGCCTGCGGCGACCCCCTGTCCGTGACCTCGGTGTCCTGGACGAACTTCGCCGGGTCGAGGCTGGCCCAAGCGCCGAGTGCCACCAGGCCGTTCGCGTCGGGGAGCTTTCCCTGGGACATGCGCGTGAGCGTCGAGGCGCTCACTCCGCTCGCCTGGGCGACTTGCCGCCACGTCATCCCCTTGGCTAGGCGCTGCGCGTCGAGGGCAGCGAAGAACCCCTCGCCGTCTAAGCGGGCTCTGGCCATCGTGGCTGCCTCCCTGCACGCCTCGTGCGCGGTCCGTGGTAAAGTTGCAATCTAGCAATAGAGGTACGTATCCGCAATTCCGCTGTCGACGGAGCTGACCACGGGCGCAGGTGCCCGAGCCCGATGGCGGTCTCGACGAAGCCACGGGAAGGAGGTGAGGACAGATGAAGCGTGACGAGAAGACGGTGCTCCACATTGGAGCCCATGTCGCCTCCCAGGCGATCGCCGCATCGCTGACCAAGGACCGGGACGACAACGCGAGGACGGGTGGCATCGTGGTCGCCATCGTCGTCGGGCTCCTGCTCAACGCACTGATCGCGTCGCTGTGACGTCGTTCGTGCTGCACTCGGATCGTCTCGACTCCGAGTTCGGTCGGCGCTGGCTCCGCCGTGTGAGCTGACGGAATCGCAACGCGTGGTCTTCGACGTGCCCGTGATTCGGTCGGGCACGAGAGAGACGTCAGGACGGAGGAGCTGTGGGCCGACTGCGTGGAATGAGGGTTCGCAACTACCGATCGATCGGTGGCTGGGTGGACGTTCGTCTGCCCGAGCGCGGTCCGCTCGTACTGATGGGCGAGAACAACGCGGGCAAGTCGAACCTGGTACAAGCTCTTGACCTTGTGCTGGGCGAGTCGTGGCCGGGGAGCTTCCACCCCGAGGAGCACGACTTCCACGGGCGAGACCGTAATGCCGTGCCGATGCAGATCCAGCTCGACGTGTCCGACGTCTGGCACGCTGGTCGCTACGACTCGTTCGAAGTCAGGCAAGTCAGCTGGCGCTTCGATCCCCAGGAGAGCGAGCGTCCTTGTGCCTTCGACGTCTTCGACGCGAATGGCAGGTCATCGTGGGCATCGAACGCCGACCGGGAGCAGCTCGCCTGCGTGGTCGTGGGAGCGGACCGCCGACTGGGCTATCAGTTGAGCTATACCTCGAAGTGGACGCTGCTCTCACGGCTCATGCGCAAGTTTCATGAGCGGTTGGTCGAGGATCCCGAGCGCACCGAACGCCTCCGTGCGCGCTTCGACGAGGTGGTAGTGATCTTCCACGAGGTGGAGGCCTTCCAGCTGTTCGGCCGAGAGCTGCAGGACATGGCCGGTGAGCTCGCCGCCAACCTCCGCTACGGGCTCGATCTCGACTTCTCTGCGTACGATCCCTCGAACTACTTCCGGTCCCTCCGTGTCCACCCGACCCATGGCGGCGAGGTGCGCAGCTTCGACGAACTCGGCACAGGCCAGGAGCAGATTCTGGCGGTCGCGTTCGCCTATGCCTACGCGCGCGCGTACGGGGAGGGAGACGGCGGGCTGGTGATAGTCATCGAGGAGCCCGAAGCCCACCTACATCCCCTGGCCCAGCAGTGGCTGGCGCGAAAGATCGCCGCGCTCGGCGATCGGGGTGTGCAGGTGATCGTCACCACGCACAGCCCAGCCTTTGTCGACCTGTCCGAGACGTCCCGCCTCGCCTGTGTTCGGAAGCCGTCGGTTGACGGCGCGACGACGGTGGTCCAGCACAGCGAGCGGTCACTCGCAGAGCATTGTCGTGAACGTGGAGCTGCCAAGGCGGACGAGCGTTCCGTGGGTCCGTTCTACGCGGCGAGTGCCACCGATCAGCATGTCGCCGGTCTGTTCGCCCGCGCCTGTGTCGTCGTGGAAGGACCTACGGAGGCTCTCGCGTTCCCGATATTGCTCTCGGCCGTCGGCACCGATCCGCTCGAGCTCGGCATCGCGGTGATCCCGGCCGGCGGCATCGGCGGCATCGCTCGTTGGCTGCGGCTGTACTCGGCGTATGAGATCCCGGCCATGGCCATCTTCGACCTGGACTCCTCCGACGACCGCGACGGCCTCAAGCGCGCCGAGCTGCTGAACACGCTCGGCGAGGAGCGATCCCGATACAAAGCTCTTGTCACAGCCGGCGCTCCGATCGCGGTGGGCGAGGGTTACGCGGTGTTCAACGAAGACTTCGAACGAGCGATGCGAGTGTCGTTCCCGGAGGTGTATGCGCACCACGAGGAGGCAGCACGCGCCGAGCTCGGCACGACGAAGCCGCTGGTCGCCCGCGCAGCCTGCCGCACGTTGACCGGGGAGCTGGCTCTCCCCGGATGGGAGACTCTGAAGCCCCTTGCCTCCGCTGTCGCAAACTTGGTGCGTGCAAGCGAACCAGGGTGAGGAATGGCGGTACGTCCGTTTCCTACGCCAGGTGTCCCGCGAGACCAGCATGTCCCCGTCTCCTGGCCACGCCGGCCGATTGAGCTCTCAGCGAACGAGGCGGTATCGCGCCCCGCGCTTCTGCCCTTTCTGTACGACGGCGCCTGTGTCGAGAAGGCGCCGGATCGCGCGGGGCCAGGTTGCCTCGTCGATCGCCGTCGCTGAAAGGATCTCGGCCTTCGACAGCGACCCGTCGACCGTGCGGAGATAGTCGAGGACGGTCTGTTCCTCCGACCTGACGGGTCGCGCCGACGACCCATCGGCGACGGCAGTGAGATCAGCGCGAGATGCGACGACAGGCGCGTCGTGGTCCCGTGGCCGAAGACGTACGACCGCTACCCGCTCTTCGTCGAGCGTGTCCCGTGCGATCTCGATCACGGCCTCGTGATGGGTGAACAGGAGCACCTGTGTTCGCTGGCCGAGATCGCAGAAGAGCTCGAGAGCGGTCTTGGTCCGCTCGTCGTCGAAGTTGACCAGGAGGTCGTCGAGGACTACCGGGACCCGCTCGTCAAGGTGGTCGAGCTGGTACTCGATTCCGGCGACCCGGAGCGCCAGGTAGAGCTGATCGAGCGTGCCGTCGGAGAGCTGCCCCGTCGCCAGTAGCTCGCCGTTGCGCCGCTTCGCGAGGAGGACTTGGCGGTCGCCGGCGACTTCGGGGACGAGCTCGGTGAAGGCACCAGCGGTGAGTTTCACGAAGGCCTTGCCGGCGCGCTCGAGCATCGGCTCACGGTGACGTTCGCCGTAATCGGCGACGGCCTTCCGCAGGACGGCCGCGGCGACCGCGGCTCGCGCGAACTCGGACGCGTAGCCCGCCACGAGCGCGAGCTCGCCCTCTGCCTCTTGCTCAGTGTCGGCGGCCACGGCGCTCCCAGCGATCGCCGCAAGGGCCTCTCGGGCCTGCCCCAGGTGCTGGTTGGCGGTGTCGAGGTCGCCTTCCAGCGCAGAGACCTCGGAGTCGAGACCAGTGATCGAGGCGTCGAGCGCATCACCGTCCTGGCCGGTCCCTGTCGTCTCCACGATGACCTCGTCAAGCGTGCGGCCCCCGCCCTGTTGGACGAGGTCTGCCTCGATCTGTGCGATCGCCTCAGCGAGCGCACCGACGCTCTCAGATCGGTCGATGACCGGGCCGAGAGGGTCTTTCACATGAAGGCCGACTTCCTCGCGCAGCTGGACGAGACGGCGCTCTTCGTCCGCCACGTCATCCTCGGCGCTCGCGAGTCCTGCAGTCGCCGTCTCGAGCTCGGTACCGAAGGCCTCGCGCGCGCTCAGGGTCTTTCGCGCCTCGGCGAGGCGTGTCCGCAGATCCTCGGCAACATCCAGAGGATCGCGGTCATCGAGCTCGATGAGTCCCGAAGCGATAGCCTCCACCCTCGTGCGGAAGGCGTCGATGTCCCGCTCCATCCCGTGGATCCTGAATTCGAGGCCCCGCACGTCTCTGCGCGCCGCTGGGAGGTCGCGGTAGGCACGAACGGCTTGGAGCGCTACGGAGGGCTCGGTGCCAGCAGGCAGTGCCAGGGGCTGGAGCGCTTCGGCCCAGGCCGTCTTCCACTTAGCGAGCGAAGCTTCGTTGCGTACGACCTCGTCGTGGCGAGCCCGGCGCTCTCCGAGCGCCCGTTCGAGCGCGGCTGCTACGTCGCGTCGCGCCGTCCTCTGCTCCCCGGCGAGCGCGACGGCGGCTTCTGCCTGGACGACAAGCTGTTCGAGGCGATCGGCGTCAGGCGCGATCCCGAGCGCCGTGAGTGCCTGGGCCAGCGCTGCGACATGTGAAGCGATCGTGGCGCGGTCGCTCTCGATCGCACCAGACTTCTCGCGCAGCGAGCCAAGGGCGGTGAGGAGCTGCTCGAAGGACTGCCGCCAGTCGCTCATCTCCGCCGGGGTGCCCGCCTCGATGCCGACCCGGGTCCAAAGCTCCCTCCAGTGCGCTTCAGCGGTGCTCATCTCATTCTCAACTTGCTCGCGCTCTGCAGCGAGCGCGTCCTCGCCCTCGTTGACCTGGTCGAGTCGCTGCCGTAGCTGCACGAGGGCAGCCAGCTCGCCGGCATGGTTGTAGCGTTCGTCGGCGGCCGAGTCCGCCTCCGTGACGGCGGACTCGTAGGAGTCACCGAGTGGCTGGTTGCGGGCCCATTCGGTCGCCGCACGCCGGTCGAGCGCGGCACCCTCGAGGACAGGCCGGATCACGCGCCAGCCCGCGTCTCGATGCTCCCG
>JAJYXS010000123.1 GCA_021801615.1 Actinomycetes bacterium | reverse complement strand
CCGCGCGGCCGGCCGCCGCCGCGCTCGGGCTCCGCGCGGCCGCGCCGCCGAGCAGGAGCTGGGGACCGCAGCTTCGGCTCGACGGCGACCATCCGCTGTTGACCTCCTACTTGGGGGTCAGGCTGCTACGTGGGGTCAGGACTCTACTCGAGCGTCCGGACCGGCTCAGGGCTGGTTGAGGGCTGTGTTGAGGTACGAGTCGAACGACTTGGCCAGTGCGGCCACCTTCTTCGGCGACGACGCCTGGGCGACGTTGGAGAAGAAGGTCGTGATCTGGTTGCCGCCTGTCACGACCGCCCACCCGGGCGCTGCCGGCGTGCCCTGGCTCTTCTTGGCAGCCTCGAGGTAGGTGGCCATCACGGGGCTGGCCTTGCCCAGCCCCGACAAGCTCGTGTTGTTCGGGATCAGGTTGTCGTCCTTGTACATCATGGTCTGGTACTTGTTGCTCGTCATGAGCTTGACCCAGTCCTCGGCGAGCGCCTTGTTGGGGCTGTTCTTCGCCACCGCGATGTCGGATCCGCCGAGGAAGACCGGTGCAGGGCCGCCCTTGTAGCTCGGGAAGGCGAACTCGCCGATGTGGCCGGTGAGCGCCGCATTGTCCTTCTCGATCGCGGCGACCTCCCAGTCACCGCCGATGATCATCGCGGCCTGGCCCTTGGCGAAGACCGCGTCCTGTGTCGGCAGTGTGGTGTTCGCCGTCCTCGACGCGGGCACCGAAAGGCTGTGCTGGACGGTCCGGAACTCGTCGAGGCCGGCGAGGCTCTTTTTGCTCGCGAGCTGCGCCACCCACTTGCCGTGCTTGGGTGCGGCGATCTTGCCGCCATGGTCCCAGACCATCGACATCGCCGCGTACCAGTACTTGCCGGGGAAGTACAACGCGGAGAAGTTCGACGTCGACTTGTTGGCCTTCTCGAGCTTCTTGCCGTCGGCGAGGAGCTGCGACTCGCTCTTGGGCGGGCTCTTGATCCCCGCCTTCTGGAACATGGTCTCGTTGTAGAGGACGACCCGGTCGCCCGCGAGGAGCGGGACGCCGTAGACGCCTCCCTTGTACTCGGCCGGCTGCTGGAGCCCTCCGAGCCACTTGCCCGAACCGATCGAGATGGAGCGCTCGAGGGACTTCAAGTTGACGAGACCGCCGGACGCCGCATACTCGGGCACGTCGGTGTTGCCGATCTCGGTCGCGTCCGGGGGAGAGCTGCTCGCGAGCGACGTGTTGAGCTTTGTCGTGATGCCCGACCACTGCTGGATCTGCACGTTGACGGTGACGCCGGGGTGCTGGGCTTCAAACGCCTGGTTCACCGCGTCGTAGACCTTGGCTGTGATCTCCCCGGTCATCAGCCAGACGGTGAGCGTCGTGGTGCTCGCTCCGGCGAGCGGCACCCCGGCACCGACCAGCGCCGCGACGCCTGCTCCCGCGACGAGAGCCGGCACCAACCGTCCCCGCATCCATCGCCGCCGCCGCGGCGCAGTCGCTGAGGTCATCTTCTTCCCCTTCCAAGTCATCGCCGCGCTCGGGGAGCATGGACGCAGTCCGCGCTCTTCTCGCCGGCCTGTTCGTGTTGATCGTCTTCTGCGCCGCTGCGCACCTGTAGGGCACAAAGACCCTGACGAGGTCCACCTCGGCGTCCTGCGGTGGCTGGCACCGTCTCGTCGTCCCTCCCTCGCCGCTCGTCTCCATTCGGCTGGACCTCGACGGGGCCCCGAATGACGGGCGGCGCTCGCATCTCGCTCTCCGGCCAGTATATGTCAAGTTCCTTTCCGAATCCAGAGCTGCGCCCGGGAAAATAGTAGGATCCTTTACGGATTGCTATCCTCGGCTGCTGGAGAGCCCCGAGGGGGAGACCCAAGGGAAAGACATGGCCACGATCGAGCTCGACAAGGTGACCAAGGTCTTCGCCAACGGCACCATCGCCGTCGACGAGCTGGACCTGGACATCCGCGAAGGGGAGCTGATGGTCCTCGTCGGTCCGTCGGGATGCGGCAAGACGACCGTGCTGCGCATGGTCGCCGGGCTCGAGACCGTGAGCGCGGGGACGGTGCGCATCGGCGACAAGGTCGTGAACGACCTGTCGCCGCGCGAGCGCGACGTCGCGATGGTCTTCCAGAACTACGCCCTCTACCCCCAGCTCACCGTCGCAGAGAACATCGGCTTCCCGCTGAAGCTGCGCAAGCTCCCCAAGGCGGAGGTCGCGCGCAAGGTCGAGGCGGCCGCCGAGATGCTCGGGCTCACCGAGTGGCTGGACCGCAAGCCGGCCCAGCTCTCGGGCGGTCAGCGCCAGCGCGTGGCGATGGGCAGGGCGATCGTGCGCGAGCCTGCCGCCTTCCTCATGGACGAGCCCCTCTCCAACCTCGACGCCAAGCTCCGGGTCCAGATGCGCGCCGAGGTCGCCGCCCTCCAGCACCGCCTCGGCGTGGCGACCCTCTACGTCACCCACGACCAGGTCGAGGCGATGACGATGGGCCATCGGGTCGCGGTGCTGCGCGAGGGGATCCTCCAGCAGTGCGCCGAGCCGCAGGCCCTCTACGACCGACCGGCGAACGTGTTCGTCGCGTCCTTCATCGGGAGCCCCCCGATGAACCTCTACGAGGCGGTCCTCACCTCCGCGGGCGACGCCGTCGTGCTCGGGCACCAGCGCATCGAGCTGCCCGGCGCGCTCGTGACCGAGCGGCCCGGCCTCGCGCGCTATCGGGACCACCCGATCGTGATCGGCTTCCGCCCCGAGCACCTCTCGCTCGGGGCCGCCACCGACTCCCGTGGCCGGCTGGAAGGCAGGGTCGAGTTCACCGAGGCGCTCGGGTCCGACGTCCTCGTCCACTTCTCGATCGACGCGGAGGCGGCCGCGCCGGAGGACGAGCCGCACGCCCACGTCGTGGGCGACCTGTCGAGCCGGCTCGAGTCGACGTGCGTCGCGCGCGTCGATCCCCACGACAGCCCCCCCGTCGGCACGCGCGCGGTGTTCGCGCTCGACACCTCGGGGCTGCAGCTCTTCGACCCGACGAGCGAAGCGGCGGTCTGGCAGTGAGCGCCGGCGCGCTCATGGCAGGCGAGATGGCAGAGCAGCCCGCGCGCCTCGCCGCGCTCGTCGCCCGGCGCAAGGAGGTCGCGCGCGAGGTGCGCCCGCTCCTCGTGGGCGCGGCCGGAGCCGTCGTCGCCGCGCGGGGCTCCTCCGACCACGCCGCGACGACCGGGCGCTACCTGCTCGAGATGGCGATGCGCCGTCCGGTCGCCGCCGCGTCACCGAGCATCTTGAGCCTCTACGGCGTGGACGTGGACTTCTCGGGCTATCTCGTGGTGGGCGCCAGCCAGTCGGGGCGGACCCCCGAGATCGCCGACTACGTCGTGCAGGCCGGGCGGCGAGGGGCGCGGACCATCGCGATCACCAATGACGCCACGAGCCCGCTCGCGCAGGCGGCCCAGGCGGTGGTCGAGCTCGGCGCGGGCGAGGAGCGAGCGGTGCCGGCGACCAAGACCGTGACCGCGGAGATGGTGGCCTTCGCCCTCGTCGCTGCGAGCCTGGAGGACGTCGTGGGCGACGCGGCATGGGAGGCGCTGGCGGCCCAGGCGGCAGCGGCGCTCGCGGACCCAGGACCCATGGACGCCCTCGCGGACTGGCTCAGAGGCGCGAGCCGCCTGGTCCTCGTCGCACGGGGCCCGATGTCGGGCGCGGCAGCCGAGACCGCGCTCAAGCTCGAGGAGACCTCCTCGCTGCTCGCCACCGCCTTCAGCGCGAACGACCTGCGCCACGGCCCGATCGCCTTGGCGTCGAGCACGATCCAGGTCCTCGCGCTCGTCCACCCGGGGCCCGCCGCGGCGGGCGTGCTCGAGCTGTGCGACGAGCTCGTCGCGCGGGGCGCGGACGTCCGGGTGCTCGGCCCGGTCCCCGGCGCAGCCGCGGGCTGGGACGCCGCGGCGCCCGAGCAGCTCGCGCCGGTGCTCGCGGTCATCCGCGGCCAGCAGCTCGCCCACGCGCTGGCGCTGCGGGTCGGCGCGGACCCCGACCGGCCGGCGGGGCTTACCAAGGTGACCGCGACGTGACCGCCGCAGGTGGCGGCGCGCCGCTGCTCGGCCTGGGCGCGCAGCGCCTCGCGTGGCCCGACCGCCGGCTCGAGCCAGGCGTCGTCTGGGTCGACCCCGCCCTCGGGACGATCGTCGACGTCGTGCGGCCGGGCCACGGGCCTGCGGGGACGCGCCCCGAGGACGTCCCCGGACGGCTCGTCGACCTCGGCAACCGCACGGTGGCGCCGGGCTTCGTGGACGTCCACGTGCACGGCGGCGACGGGCACCAGACCAACGGCGACTCACCCGCAGAGGTGGAAGAGGCACTCGCCCGCATCGCGCGCTTCCACGCCCGCCACGGCACGACGGCGCTGCTCGCGACGGCTGTCTCGGACTCCCCCGAGCGGTTGGCGGCCACCGTCGCCGGCATCGCGCAGGCGGTCGGCGCCCCCCGCGCCGGCGCGGCGCGGGTGCTGGGCGGCAACCTCGAGGGGCCGTTCATCTCGCCGGCCCGCGCCGGCGCGCAGGATCCGGCGTGGATCCGTCCGCCTGACCGCGCGGAGCTCTCGGGGCTGCTCGAAGCCGGCCGAGGAACGATCCGCGTCATGACCCTCGCGCCCGAGCTCGAAGGGGCAGCCGCCCTCATCGCCGACTGCGTGGCGGCGGGCGTCACCGTCTCCCTCGGCCACTCCGACGCCGACTTCGACACCGCGCGTGCGGCGTTCGACGCAGGTGCGAGCCACGTGACGCACCTCTTCGACGCGATGGCGCCTTTCCACCACCGGCGCCCGGGGCTCGTCGCGGCGGCGCTGCTCGAGCGCCGCGCCACGCTCGAGCTCATCTGCGACCTCCACCACCTCCACCCCGGGGCGATCGCGCTGGCCCACAGGGCCGCTCCCGGGCGCATCGTGCTCATGACCGACGCGATCGCCGCCGCGGGGATGCCCGACGGCCCCTTCCGCCTCGGCGCGCTCGACGTCGAGCTCGAGGGCACACGGGTCGTCCTCGCCTCGGACCGCTCCACCCTCGCCGGGAGCGTGCTCACGATGGAGCGCGCGGTCCGCCACGCCGTCGAGCGCGCCGGCATCCCGCTCGCCGAGGCCCTCTGCGCCGCGAGCGCCGTCCCCACGCTCCTGGCCGCGCCGGGCGGCGAGGGGACAGGCCGCGGCGGCGCCCGCTCGGGGGTCCTCGAGCCGGGGGCACCCGCGGACCTGGTCGTCCTCGATCCCGACCTCGACGTGGCGGCCACGATCGTCGCGGGCAACGTCGTCTTCCAGCGCGACGAGCTGCTCGGATGACGTCCCGCCGGCCCGTGCGCAGGGTCATCGGCCTCGACATCGGCGGCTCCTCGACCAGGGCGCTCCTCGACGAGGGCGGCACGGCGATCGCCTCCGCGTGGGGGCCGAGCGCAAGCCTCACCACCGCGGGTCGCGCCATGGCGGCGGAGGTCCTCGACCAGGTGCTCGCCGAGCTCGCGTCCTCGTCGGGCGGGCTCGGCCCGATCGATGCGGTGTGCGCGGGAACGTCGGGGAGCGGCGCCGACCGTGCCGTCGACTGGCTCACCTCGCGCCTCAAAGAGCTCGTCGGCCGCCACCTCGGGGTGGCCGGGAACGGCCGGCACGAGCTGCCGGTCGCGGTCGTGAACGACGCACGGCTGGTGCTCGCCGCGCACGAGCTCGAGTCGGGGATCGCCCTCGTGGCCGGGACGGGCTCGATCGCCGTCGGCGTCCTCGACGGGCGAGAGGAACGGGCCGGCGGCTGGGGCTACCTGCTCGGCGACGAGGGCAGCGGCTACTGGGTCGTGCGCGAGGCGATGCGCGAGCTCTCCCGCCGCAACGACCGCCACGAGGAGCCCGGCGCTCTCGCCGAGGTCTTCGGCACGCTGCCTGTCACCGACCTGCTCGACCGCTTCTACGAGGCGCCCGCACCCGGCGGGTGGGCCGGGCTCGCGCCGCGGGTGCTCGACGCGCCCGACCCGGCCGCCGAGGCGATCTGCGCGGCGGCCGCTCGTAGCCTGGCCGGCCTCGTCGCCGAGGTCGCCACCGCGCTCGACTGGCGAGCGGCCTTGCCGGTGGTGGTCGCCGGGGGCCTCGGCGCCGGCCATCGTCGGCTCTCCGAGGCCACCCTCTTCGAGATCGAGGCACGCCTGCCCGGCGCAAAGGCGGCCGTCGCGACCCGCCCGTCGGTCACCGGGGCGGTGCGCCTCGCGCGGGCGGTCGCCGCCACGTCCGGGACTGCCCGGGAGTCGGCCCCTCGAGCGGTCGGTAGTTGACGCCCAGCGCGGCGAGCCGTCGGAGGTGACGCGAGAGCCGCGGCTCGAACATGGGGTAGGAACGGGCGCCGGTGAGGGTCGGCTGCGACCAGACGGCCTCGGCGAACGCGCAGAGCCGCGGGAAGTACTGGTACTCGGCGCGCTCGGGGGTCTTCACGTACTCGGTCCACAGCTGGCACTGCGCACCGAGCACACGGTCTCGGCGGTCGTCGGGGATCCCGGCGGGCACGGGGTCGAACCCGTAGACCTTCTCGACGGGCGTGGGACCGCGGATGGCGAGCGGCTCCGCGGGGTCGTCGGCGTAGGACCAGTCGAAGTACAGCCACTCCTCGGGCACCATCACGACGTCGTGGCCGCGCGACGCCGCCGTGACACCACCCTCGAGCCCGCGCCACGACATGACCACCGCGTCCTCGGGGGCGCCGGCCTCGAGGATCTCGTCCCAGCCCACGAGCCGCTTGCCATGGGAGGCGATCGCCGGGGCGATCTGCGCGCTGAACCAGCCTTGCAGGCGCCGCGGGTCGTCGAACCCTTCGGCGGCCATGATCGCTCGGGCACGCTCGCTCCTGCGCCACTCGACGGTCGGACACTCGTCGCCGCCGATGTGGAAGTAGGGACCGGGAAAGATCTCGCACACCTCGTGCACGACGTCGTGGAAGAAGCGGATCGTCGAAGGCTCCAGATTGAGGACGTGGCGGTAGACGCCCCATCGGGTGCCGACCTCGATCGGGCGGCCCGAGTGGCCGAGCTCGGGATAGGCGGCGATCGCCGCGACCACATGGCCCGGCATGTCGATCTCGGGCACGACCACGACGTGCCGCTCCGCGGCGAAGGCGACCACCTCTCGCAGGTCGTCCTTCGTGTAGTAGCCGCCGTGGGGCTCTCGGTCGAAGCGGCGCTCCCGGGCGTGGCCGAGCGGCGAGCGGCGGCGCCACGCACCCACCTCGACGAGCCTCGGGTAGCGCTCGATCTCCACCCGCCATCCCTGGTCGTCGGTGAGGTGCAGGTGGAGCACGTTGAGCTTGTGGAAGGCCGCGAGGTCGACCAGGTCGAAGAGGAAGGACTTGGGCATGAAGTGGCGGGAGACGTCGAGGTGGACGCCGCGCCAGGCGAACTGCGGCGCGTCGACCACGGCGACCGGCTCGATCCGAAGAGCGCCCGTCCGCCGCCGCACCCGACCGGCGGACGAGCCCTGCGCCGCCGCCAGGACCGGCGCCCGCCGCAGGGTCTCGTCGGGGAGGAGCTGGCGCAGGGTCTGGAGCCCGTAGAAGACGCCCGCTCCCCCGTCGCCGGTCACCCTCACCACGCCGTCGGCCACGACGAGCCGGTAGGCGCCCTCGACCGCGGCGCCGGCCGCCCGGCGGAGCGACGGGTCGGTCTCGAGCACGACGTCGGCAGGTGTGCTCGGCGCGACGACGTCCACGCGCCAGCCCGTCCCGGCCTCGAGCACGCGGCGCAGCCACCGGCTCTCGCGCCCGAGCGCAGCCGGCGCGGACACGACGAGCGGCCCGGCGAGCGCGACCGGGGCGCCGGGGAGAGACCGCAGCGACGAGGGCGCCGGCACGAGCTCGGCTCGCGGGACCGGCGCGCGCCGACGCGGGCGCGCCCTGTCCGCGGCGGCGCTGCGGGCCGACGCCGCACCCGTGGCGCTGTTGTCGCTCAGGAGCCCCCCTCTCGCTCGGCCTCAGAAGAGATCCGGGCCTGCCTCAATCGGAAACTAACTTACTGATATGCACCCGGACAAGGCCTGCCGATGACCGTCACCACGAGGAACGCCGCCACGCCCGCGACGAAAGATCGCCTCGACGGCCGCGAGGCCGCGTCGTCCGGGCGCGGCGCCGGGCCCCAGCTCATGCGCGCGATGAACGAGCGGCTCGTCCTCGAGGTGATCCGCTCCGAGCAACCGGTCTCCCGGGCGCACCTCGCGCGCCTCTCGGGGCTCTCCAAGCCCACCGTCGGCGTCGCGGTCTCCGCGCTCAAGCGGGACGGTCTCGTGCGCGCGGCCGGCATGCGCACGGGCATGCGCGGGCGTGCGGCGGAGCTCTACGAGATCCGCCCCGAGGCAGGGTTCGTGCTGGGGCTCGACGTCGGCCGCGAGTACCTGCGAGGGGCGATCGCCGACATCACCGGCGACGTACGCGCGCGCGGCGCGCACCGCGTGCGGGCCGCGCGCGTCGAGCGCCGGGTCGCCGAGCTGGTCGCGCTCGCAGACGAGCTTGCAGAGGAGGCCGGCATCCGCCGGAGCCGCTTGGCGCAGGTGGTGATCGGCAGCCCCGGCGTCTTCGACCCCGAGCGCGGCCTGGTGATCCCCGCGCGCAACCTGCCCGGCTGGGGGCGCTCGGACGTCCTGCACACCTTGAAAGAGGCGCTCGGCCGCTCGATCGTGGTGGAGAACGACGTCTCGCTCGCCGCCCTCGCCGAGCGCGATCTCGGCCACGGCCGCGGCGTCGGCACCTTCTGCTTCGTGAGCGTCGGCACGGGCATCGGCATGGGGCTCGTCATCGACGGCCGCCTCCACCGCGGATTCCACGGCGCAGCCGGCGAGATCTCCTACCTCCCGATCGGCGCACTCGGGCCCGAGTCGAGCGCGGCCAGGGTCCGCCGCCACGGCGCGCTCGAGAGCGCCGCCGCCGCGGCCGCCGTGGTACGCGCCGCCCGGCGCGCCGGCGTCCCGGGCGCCGGGTCGTCCCGCAGCGTCTTTGCCGCCGCGCAGGCAGGCGACGCAGCAGCCCGGGCAGTGGTGGACGCCGAGGTCCAGCTCGTCGCCAAGGCAGCCGCCTCGGTGGTCGCGGTGATCGACCCCGAGCTGCTCGTGCTCGGAGGCGGGGTCGGGCGGGCGCCCGGCTTCGCCGCCGCGGTGGCAGGAGCGCTCGAGGAGATGCTGCCCTTCGCTCCCGAGGTGTTGACGAGCGCCCTCGGCGACGACGCGGTCACCGACGGCTGCCTCGCCATGGGGAACGAGCTCGCGTGGCGCCGCCTCCTCGGGCGGCGCTGAGCACGCACGGGGGTTCGGAAGCCGCCGGGCGCGCAGGGTGCAGGGAGGCCCGCTGGGCGCGCAGGAGGTCCGCTCGGCGCGCAGGGTGCAGGGAGGCCCGCTGGGCGTCCCGGGCAGCCCTTGTCCCGCTCAACCCTGGATCGAGACGAGCTCGGTGAAGCGGCGGGTGTCCACGTTGCCGCCGGAGAGGACGACGCCGACACGGCGGGCTTCCGGCGCCACCTCGTCGATGCGCCCGGTCAAGACGGCGGCGAGCCCGGTGGCGCCGCTCGGCTCCACGACGAGCTTCAGCCGGTCGAAGGCGAACCGCATCGCGTCGACGATCTCCTCGTCGCTCACCAGCGCGATGCCCTCGACGAGCCGACGGTTGATCGAGAAGGTGAGCTCGCCGGGGATCTCGGCCGCCTGGCCGTCGGCGATCGTCCGGGGAACCGGGATCCTGATCCTCTCGCCCGCCTCGAGGGACCGCTTGGTGTCGTCACCGGCCTCCGGCTCGACGCCGACGACGCGGATCTCCGGGCAGATCGACCTCGCGATCGTGGCGCAGCCGGCCACGAGCCCGCCCCCGCCGACCGGGACGACGAGCGCGTCGAGGTCGCCGGTCTCCTCCAGGAGCTCCAACGCGGCGGTGCCCTGCCCGGCGATCACATCGGGGTGCTCGTAGGGGGGGACGATCGCCATGCCCCGCTCCCTGGCCAGCTCTTCGCCGATCGCCACGCGGTCGCCCGCATAGCGGTCGTAGGTCACGATCTCCGCGCCGTAGCCGGCGACCGCGGCGGCCTTCGAGGCCGGCACGTCCTCGGGCATGACCACGACGGCCCGGGTGCCGAGCTCCCGGGCGGCGAGGGCGACCGCCTGGCCGTGGTTGCCCGACGAGTAGGTCACGATCCCCGCGGCGCGGACGTCTTCGGGAAGGCGGAGGGCCGCGTGGTAGGCGCCCCGGAACTTGAAGGCGCCGACGCGTTGGAGGTTCTCGCACTTGAGGAACACGCTGCGCCGGACCAGCGCGTCGAGCGTGCGCGACCGCACGACCGGCGTGCGGTGGACGACGCCCTCGAGCCGCCGCGCGGCCGCACGCACGTCGGCGCCGGTGACCGGGGGGTCCGGGGCGCGGGGATCGGAGCTGGCGCGGGGGTCGGGAGCCGTCATGGACGTGGTCTAGCGCCTTGCCGTCCGCGGCTGGACCCTGCGTCGAATCCATGGTGTGCTGGAGGCACAAGTGCGCTGCCGGCCCCCTGGTCCGCCAGGGGGCCGCCGACTGTGCGCGAGCTTGACGTCACACTGTCGCGGTGGGGACGCGCGGCGCGCGGACCTCTCTCGGCGAGATCCGTGTGGCAGCGTCGACGCGCTCTCCCTCTTGCAGCGTGCGAGCCTCAGCACCGCCGTCGCGTGCGCTCGATGCGCCGTCGCTCGCACCGAAGGCCCGCCAACTGCGCTGGGTGAGCCCGCCCAGCACCGCCATCGCGAGGATCCCCGCGCTGAGCGGGAAGAAGGCGGCGGGGCCGAGCGCGTGCACGACGGCACCTCCGAAGAGGACCGAAACGGGGAAGATCCCGATGCTCGCGATCATGATGACTCCTATGAGCCTTCCCATGAGCTCACGAGGAGCCCAGCGCTGGAAGGCAGTGACGGTCACCACGTTGCCGAAGCCGTTGAGCGCACCCAGCGCAACGAGCGGAACTGCGGCAACCAGCGCGCCCCCCACGTACGGCACGGCCGCCATGCACCCGGCCTCTGCCAGGAAGGCGAACGACGCCACGAGTGCGGGCCGCCGCGCGCGTCGCATCTGCCCGACGAGCAGCGTGCCGGCGAGCGCACCGCCGCCGAACGCGGCGATGAGGGCGCCGTACCCAGTGGCGCCGGCGTGGAACGGACCGTGGACGAGCGCGGGGAGCGCGACCTCGCTCACGCCTCCCGAGCCCAAGTTGGCGGCGAGGGTGACGATGAGGATCACCTGGAGCACCCGCTCGGACGTGAGCAGCCCGCGCAACGTGGGCGAGGCCGGGGGTGCCGGTAGGGCCGTCGCGGCGAGGGCGTCTGGGGGTGCCGGTGAAGCCGTCGCGGCGAGGGCCTCTGGGGGTGCGGATGGGGCCGTCGCGGCGAGGGCCTCTGGGGGTGCGGATGGGGCCGTCGCGGCGAGGGCGTCTGGGGGTGGCGCCGTCGGTGTGGCCCCCAGGCGCCGCTGGTGCGCGCGCACGCCGAACAGCGTCACCGCGGAGACGCAGAAGGTCACCGCGTCGACGCCGAACGCGCTGGCCGCTCCGACGACGGCCACGACGGCTCCGCCGAGGGCGGGGCCTACGAGCGTCGCGAGCTGCGTGCCGCCCGAGGCGAGCCCGTTGCCGGCTTCGAGCTCCTCGTCGGGCAGGAGCGTCGGCACGATCGCGAACGACCCCGGCAGGAAGAGCCCTTCGCCCGCGCCGAGCACGATCGCGACGGGGACGAGCAGCGAGGCGCGCGCCGGTCCGAGCAACGCCACCACTGCGAGCCCGCCGACGGCCAGCGCGCGGACCGTGTCCGCCACCATCATGACCGTCCAGGGCTTCCATCGGTCGGACGCGTGACCCCCGAACGCGACGAGCACCGTGCGCGGCACGCCGTACGCGGCGAGGACCGCCGCGAGCAGCAGCGCACCGCCGTGGGTGGCGAGCACGTACCAGGGCAACGCGACCGCGTAAAAGGCGTCGCCGACGTTGGAGGTGACCTGCCCGCCCGCGAGCAGCCGGAAGCCGCGGTGGCGCAGCGGGGCCAACCCCCTCACGGACCTCATCGCTCCTCGTCGGGTGGCGTGATCGGATAGGTGAAGAGCAAGAGCTCGACGGGCAGCGCGCCCACAGGCCGCGTGGCGGGGTCGGTGAGGCGCTCGCGATAGCGGGTCATGAAGTGCGCGACGAGCTCTTCGTTGAGCGCCTCGAGCTCTTCGACCGTGACCCAGAAGAGGCTCTGGCTCTCGCTGGCCGCAGCGCGCCAGCGCTTCGGGTACATCGCCCGCGTCTCGAGCCACGTCTGGAAGCGTGCGAACTGGCGCTCGCGAAGCAGGCGGCCCAGCGCCGTCAGCGCGACCTCCGCCTCCGCGTCGTCGCTCGCGGAGAACTGCACCCCGATCGAGGTCATCTTCCACGGACGGGCTCGCCCCTTCCCGCCGCCGGCCTCCTCGACGAACCCGTACTTGGCGAGCTGGCGGAGGTGGAAGGAGCAGGTGGTGGGCGACTCTCCGATCCGCTCGCCGGCCTCGGTGGCCGTCATGGGGCCGTAGAAGCTCAGCGCCTCGAGCAGGTCGATCCGGACCGGGTGGGCGAGCGCCCGGATCGTGCGGACATCGCTCACCTGGCGGAGCCTGGGAGGCGCCGCGCCTTTCTTGTCAGCTTCACCAGTCATCTCTCGATACTGCTCTATCGAGAGAACATTGTCAAGAGGGTTCTCTGATCGTCGGGGGCTGCCGCGCCGAGCCGGGGGCTGCCGCGCCGAGCCGGAGGCTGCCGCGCCGAGCCGGGGAGATCGGA
>JAJYXS010000095.1 GCA_021801615.1 Actinomycetes bacterium | reverse complement strand
CCCCTGTCCGCGGGCGCGCACCTGTCCGCGGGCGCGCCCCTGTCCGCGGGCGCGCCCCTGTCCGCGGGCGCGCACCTGTCCGCGGGCGCGCACCTGTCCGCGGGCGCGCACCACTCCGCAGGCGCTCTCCCGTCCGCAGGATCCGCCGGGCAGCTGCGAGGTCCTCGACCCTCGGGCCTGCGCCGGCCCCGGGTACCTCCAGGATGGCGGCCAACGCGGCGAAGCGCGGGTGGCCGATCAGGCACGCGAGCGCCGTCTCGCCGATGGTCCCGTCACCGAGGTTCGCGTGACGGTCGACGTTCGCCCCGAAAGGCGCCTTCGAGTCGTTCAGGTGAAGGCAGCGGAGAGCGCGCAGGCCTACGGTCGCGTCGAGGGCCCTGACCACGTCGTCCGCCTCCGCGACCGAGCAGAAGCTGATGCCCGACGCCCACAGGTGCTGGGTGTCCAGACAGATACCGAGCGCGTCGCCCGCGTCGGCACGCTCGAGCAGCACGGCGAGCTCCTCGAAGCTGCGACCCACCGAGCCGCCCGCGCCGGCCGTGTTCTCGAGCAGGATCGGGCACGTGGCGCCGAGCGCTCGCGCGTCATGAGATCCTGCGACCGGGTCCCCTGCAGCCTCGAGCGCCGCCAGCAAAGCGTCGACCACCTGGTCGGCCACTGCGTCGAACCCGCGGCCGAGATGGCTTCCTGCGTGCAGCACCAGCCCCGATGCCCCCATCCCTCTCGCCGCGGTCAGCTGCCCAAGAAGGGTCTCCTGCGAGCGCTCGAGAAGGGTGGCATCGGGGGTCGCGAGGTTCACGAGGTACGTGGCATGGCAGTACGTTGCGGCGACGGAGCCGCTCGCGGCCTGGGCTTCTCGGTACGCGGTGAGCAGCTCTGGTGAGTGGCGTGCCGGCTTCCAGGTCCTCGGGCTCTGGGTGAAGACCTGAAGGGTTTCGGCGCCAATCGCCTGCGCGCGCTCGAGCGCGTGGACGAGGCTGCCTCCCGTGCGCACGTGGGCACCGATCAGCACCTCCCGACCGTACCTTGCGCCGCGTCTTGGCTGTCCCGTCGGCCGCTACTCCCGCTCCCACCACCCGCCCTCGCCGTGGACGATGCCGCGCGCACGGAGCCGCTCGAGCGCGCCGCAGACGGCATCCATCTCGAGGCCAGTTCGCTCGAGGACCTCGTCGAGGCTCGTCCGATCCCACCCGACGGCGGCCACGACCTCCCGTGTCGGCGAGGGAAGGGCGTCGTCGCCAATCGCCGGCTCCTCCGCCGGCGCCCCCGCCTGCGGCACCCCAGCCGCCACGGCCTGCGCCACCCCGACCGGCTCCTCCGACGGCACCCCCGCCGCCATCCCCCTCTGCGCCACCCCCGCCAAGCGGAGCCCCACGGCCACGAGCACGTCCGAGGCGTCCCGCACCACGAAACAGCCGTCCGCGAGCAGCGCGTTCGTCCCCGCCGACGCCGGGCTGCGGACCGATCCGGGCACCGCACCCACCGGCACGCCGCGCGCCGTCGCCGCCTGCACGGTGTGGAGCGAGCCGCCCCGGGTGTGGCATTCGACGACGACGACGACGTCGGAGAGCGCTGCGATGATGCGGTTGCGCATCGGGAACCGCCAAGCGAGGTCGGCGACGCCGAGTGGCGCCTCCGAGAGCACCGCGCCAGCCTGCGCCACGCGCCGCCACAGCCCGGCATGCTGGCGGGGGTAGGGCACGGCGACGCTGCCGGCGACGACTCCGACGGGCGGCGCGGCACGTCGACCGGCGTGCGAGACCGCGCCAGAAGCCTGGGACGACGCGTTCGTCGCGACGGCACGCTCCTCGGACGAGGCCCTCCATGCGGCGACCGCCCCCTCGTGCGCGGCGCCGTCGATGCCGAGCGCGAGACCCGAGAGGACCACGACGCCTGCGGCGGCCAGGTCCGCGCCCAGCTGCGCCGCGACGCCGAGCCCGTAGCGGGTGGCCGAGCGCGTGCCCACGATCGCCACCCGCGCAGCCCTGTCGAGCACCCGGGGATCTCCGAGCGAGAAGAGCACGGCAGGGGCTTCGGGGTCGGCCGCGAGCACGGCCGGGTAGCCCGGACGCCCGAGCATCCGGACGCCGACGCCGGCATCCAGATGGGCGCGCCAGATGGCTTCGACGTCGAGCCTGCGCGCCTGGCCGAGCGCCGGCGCCGCCTGGCGGAAGACCGCAAGGCGCACGCTCCCGGTCACGAGCGCCTCCCATGCGCCGCGGGGAGTCCGGTCTGCAAGGAGCGCACGCAGCGTCCTCGGACCGATCCCAGGCACCGACGCGAGCGCGGCGGCGTACGCCTCCTCGGGCAGTGGGTCGAACCCGGTCGCGACCGGCGGCGACGGCTTCCTCGCAGACGACGACATCGGCTCGGAACTGTCTCATCGCTCCTTGCTCGCGCGCCCGAGTGCTAGGCATGGTGCGTGATCGCCCCTCGCTTCGATCCCTTCACGAGCGCGCTCGACCTGGCGGCGAAGATCCGCTCGGGCGAGCTGAGCCCGCTCGAAGCCCTCGAGGGGGCGCTCGAGCGGATCGAGCGCTTGAACCCGGCGCTGAACGCCGTCGTGTGGCGCGACGACGCCGCCTCGCGCGCCGAAGCCGAGGCGCTCCGAAAGCGGATCGCCGACGGCGAGGACGCCGGCCCGTTCGCGGGCGTGCCCACGCTCGTCAAGGACCTCACCAAGGCCCGCGGCCAGCCGGCCACCTTCGGCTCTGCGGGTGCCTCGGGGTGCGTCTCCGAGCACGACGAGCTCGTGGTCGCCGCCATGCGCCGTGGGGGGTTCGTGCTGTGCGGTAGGTCCAACACGCCCGAGTTCGGGTCGTTGCCGGTCACCGAGAACAGCCGGTACGGCATCACGCGCAACCCGTGGGACGTCGCGCGCAGCCCTGGAGGATCGAGCGGTGGCTCGGCAGCCGCAGTCGCCTCGGGGATGGTGCCGGTCGCCCACGGCAACGACGGTGCCGGCTCCATCCGCATCCCTGCGTCGTGCTGCGGGCTCGTGGGGCTCAAACCGAGCCGCTGGCGCGTCCCGAGCACGGTCCCGGGATGGCTCGGGATGTCGGTCGAAGGGGCGCTATGCCGGACCGTCGCCGACGCCGCCGCAGTCCTGGATTGCCTCAGTCGGCCAAACCTGCTCGCATGGGAGCAGGCACCGGCGCCCGAGCGTCCGTTCGCCACAGAGGTCGGCGCCGACCCCGGGCCCCTCAGGGTCGCGCTCCTCACCACGAGCGCGCTCGGAGTCGAGGTGGAGGCTTCCTGCCGGGCCGGGGTCGAGGACGCAGGGCGCTTGCTCGAGGAGCTCGGCCACCACGTCGACGTGCTCGACCACGACGTGCTGGACACGAGCGCGATGGGTCCGTTCCTCGACGTCGTGAGCTCCTCGTACGGCGCGTTCGAGGGCGTCGATTGGGACCGGGTCGAGCCCCAGAGCAAAGCGTGGCGCGCCGCAGGGAGAGGCGTGGACGCGCTCGCCCTCGTGAGCTCGCTGCAGGCGCTACGGCGCGCGACGCCCCCCGTCGTCGAGCGCTGGGGACGCGACTTCGATGTGCTCGTGACGCCGACGATCCCCGTCGAGCCCCCCCTTGCAGGAGAGGTGCTCGCAGAGGCGCACGCCGAGCCCGGAACGCCCCCGCTCGCCGCCTTCGTCATGGTCGCCTTCACCGTCGCCAGCAACGTGACCGGCCAGCCGGCGGTCAGCCTGCCCCTCTCGCAGGCGCCGAGCGGACTTCCCGTCGGCGTGCAGCTGGTGGGCGCACCCTGGGGCGAAGCTGCGCTGCTCCGGCTCGCCGCACAGCTCGAAGCGGCGGCGCCGTGGGCCGACCGCGAGCCCCCGCTCGCGCTCGCCGAGACAGGCACCTGAGCGCCCGAAGGCTCGGATCACCCGGCCACGTCCAGGACTTCGCGGCCCGCGCGCAGCGCGAGCGCCTCCGCGACGTGCTCCTCCTGCACGGCACCGTCTCCGTCTGCGCCCGCGAGGTCCGCGATCGTGCGTGCCACGCGCCGCACGCGATCGACGCCCCGCCCGCTCAGCCGCCCCGCGCGCACGGACCGCTCGAGGAGCGCCGTTGCGCGTGGCGAGAGCGCCGCGACCGACGGCAGCGACGACGCGCGCAGCTCCGAGTTGCAGCGGACGCCCCGCGCTCCTGCGATCGCCCGCGCCCGGACGACCCTTGCGGCGACCGAGCACGTCGGCTCTCCGGGAACACCAGAGAGCAGCTCGTCTGGGGCGGTGCGCCGCAACGGCACGACGAGGTCGAAGCGGTCGAGGAGCGGTCCGGAGAGCCGGCGGACATAGCGGGCACGCGCCGACGGCGAGCAACGGCACGACCCCGGGACACCGCCCTCGCCGCACGGGCAGGGGTTCATCGCGCCCACGAGGAGGAAGCGAGCCGGGAAGTCCGCGCTGGCCTTGGCGCGGCTCACGTGGACCACGCCTTCTTCGAGCGGCTGGCGCAGCGCGTCGAGCACCGCCACGGGGAATTCCCCCATCTCGTCCAAGAACAGGACCCCTTGGGTCGCCAAGCTGATCTCTCCGGGACGCATCGCCGCGGTGCCGCCGCCGATGAGCGAGACCGCAGAAGCGCCGTGGTGCGGTGAGCGGAACGGCGGGTCCCAGACGATCCCGGTGTCGGGCGCAGGAAGCCCTGCCGCCGAATGGACCCTCGTGACCTCGAGCGCCTGGGGACGCGAGAGCGGGGGCAGCAGCCCGACGAGCCGGCGGGCGAGCATCGTCTTCCCCGACCCCGGTGGCCCGACGAGGAGAAGGTGGTGGCCGCCGGCCGCGGCGACCTCGACGGCGCGGCGGCCGACACGTTGGCCCTTCACGTCCGCGAGGTCCCCGTAGCGCTCGACCGCTCGCGCGAGCCACGCTTCGGCCTGGGCGTCCACGAACGCCTCCGGTGCGGGTACGTCGGCGACGAGGTGACCCCGCACGTGCGGCGCGCGGGTCGTGCCCGGCGCTCGGCACTCCCGAGGTGCACGCGGCCACGCAGACGACCCGCGGAGGATCTCCACGAGCGCGTGGAGGGTCGGCACCCCGAAGGTCCGGCCGGGACGGACGGCGGACGCTTCCGCGAGGTCGCATTGGGGCACGACGAGCCGCGCTGGACGGACCGCCTCGGCGAGCGCGATCGTCCCCGGCACGTGTCGGAGCGACCCGTCGAGCCCCAGCTCTCCCACGAACGCGATCCCCTCGAGCGCCGCCGCCGGCAGGTCGCCGAGGGCGACCAGCACGCCCAGCGCGATCGGCAGGTCCAGGCCCGCGCCGGCCTTCCGGACGGCGGTCGGCGCGAGGTTCACCGTGACTCGCCGCTGCGGCCAGGAGAACGCGCTCGACAAGAGCGCGGCTCGTACGCGGTCGCGCGACTCGCGCACTGCGGTGTCGGGGAGCCCGACGATCGTGAAGCCGGGCAAGCCCTCCGAGTCGTGCACCTCGACGACCACCGGCCGACCGGTCGTCCCGGTCAGCGTGGCCGAGTGCACCGCCGCAGTCACGCGACGGAACGGTCGCCCCAGGACCTGGGCGTGAGCGGAACGGGCGCCCCGCGCCCCTCGGTGGGGAGCGGGCCGGTGGGCGTGCCGGATCCGGTGGACGCCGAGCTCGGCGTGTCAGGCCGGCGCCGCGCCGCCCTTGGGCCACGCGCCGTTCGTCTGCACGGCCTTCGCGCCGTCCTCGTTCGCCGCTGACCTCAGCGCGTCCACGAGCACCTGCGCGCCGCCCACGAGCCCGGCGGCCTCGTAGGGGACGACGACCTTCGTGTTGGGCGCCGAGGCGACGTCCTGCAACGCCCTGAGCTGCATGACCGCGAGCGTGTTCGGGTTGATGGCGACCTCGTCGATGGCCCCGAGCGCAGCCGCCTGGCCCTGACCCCGCAGGGTGAGCGCCTTCTTCTCGCCCTCTGCCTGCAGCTCGAGCACGCGCATCTGCGCTTCCGCGGCGAGGATCGCCGCCTGCTTCGCGCCCTCGGCCTCCAAGATGACCGCCTGGCGCTGGCCTCCCGCGGAGTTGATCGCCGCCTGCTGCTCGCCCTCGGACTTCAAGATCGCGGCGCGCTTGTGCTGCTCGGCCTCCTTCTGCTCGGACATCGCCTGGAGGACGTTCTGCGGGGGGGTGATGTCGAGGATCTCGATCCGGTTCAGGCGGACGCCCCACTTCATCGCCGCATCGGCCATGTGGTCCTGCATGCGCGTGTTGATGGTGTCGCGCTCTGAGAGCGACTGGTCGAGGGTGAGCTCCCCGAACACCGCACGCAGCGCCGTGCGCGACAGCTGGTCCACCGCGAGCTGGTAGTCGGCGATCTCGAAGAGCGACGCCTTCACGTCGATCACCTGGCAGAAGATGGTGGCGCTCACGCGCAACGCGACGTTGTCCTTCGTGATCACCGACTGCTGGTCACCGGTCATGGGGAACTCGCGCATGTCCACCTTGACCATGCGGTCGACGAAGGGCACCAGCAGATGGAGCCCGGGCTGACGGATGTCACGGAATTCACCGAACCGCTTCACCACGCCGACGCTCCCCTGCTGGACGATCTGCAAGGTCCCCCAGGCGACCAGCGCGAGCACCCCCGCTGCCACGACAGCCCCGAGCACCACTCCGACGACGAGGCCCACATCTGCGAGCATCGGACTCACCTCACTTGTCTCCGCGCTCTGGTCTCGGCCGGCGCACCTCGCGGGAAGGGTGCCTCGGCTGCGTTCATTCGTCGTTCATTCGTCGTTCATTCGTCGTTCATTCGTTGTTCATTCGTTGTTCATTCGTTGTTCATTCGTCGTTCATTCGTCGATCGGGTAGACGACGAGCAGACCCCGTTCGATGTCTGCCACGAGCACGCTGGTGCCGACCTCGATGCGCTCGGATGGGTTCAGTGGGATGGCGAGCCACTCCTCTCCGCGCGCGCGGATGCGACCGGGCTGGTGAGCACCCTCGATCGCCCTGGTGACCATGGCGGTCTCCCCGACCATCCCCTGCACGCCACTCAGCATCGCCGGCCTCCTGTGCGGGCCACGTCCGGCTTGCGCCGTCCACACGCCGCTTGCCCGCAGCCGCTCCTCGCGACTATATGGCGCTACGGCCGCGTCGCACAGGCGGAGAGCCACCATCTTGCGAGCGTCGCCACGCCGCGCGCGGTGCGCAGGTGGCCCGCACCTCGAAGGGACCCGCGCCGGTCACCACGCGGCCTCCACGATCTCGACGCGCTCGCCGATCACGCACGCGACGTCGAAGCGCACGGTCTTCGCGTGCATGCGATGCTGCGCGAGCCAGCCTGCCGCGAGGCGCCGCAGCCTCCTGCGCTTGTCGGCGGTCACCGCCTCTGCAGGTGACCCGTAGGCGAGGCTGCTGCGGGACTTCACCTCGCACACCACGAGCGTCGGGCCTCTGCGAAGGACGAGGTCGATCTCTCCCGCCGCGCAACGCCAGTTCCGGGCGAGCACTTCGTAGCCATGGGCCGTGTACCACGAGGCGGCGAGCCGCTCTCCCTGGGCCCCGACGCGGCGCCGGGCGTCGGTCACGTGAACCTCACGCGAAGAACCGTCGTCTCCTCGGGGTCGCTCGCGCCGTGAGGCAGCGGGTCGCCCGGTCCTCGGGGAGACGCCGCGGCTCAGGCACGCCCGGTGGTGGTCGCAGGCCCCCCTCGCAGCGGTTCGCAGGACGGCCCGAGCGTGGTGCGCACCCGCGCTCGGATGATGGCGGCCGCCGCGTGCAGGTGCACGCGGTGCGTCTCGAGGATCTCGACGTCCTCGAAGCCCGCGTCGGACAGGGCGAGCCGGTAGCCGGCCTTGGCGAGCGGTCCGGAGATGCACCCGGTCCACCCGGCCATGTCGGCACGGGCTTCGTCGTCCACGCCCGGATCGGCGATCACGTCGGAGACCGCGAGGCGACCGCCAGGGCGCAGCACACGGGCGGCTTCCCTCAAGACGACGTGCTTGTCCGCGGCCAGGTTGATCACGCAGTTCGAGATGACCACGTCCACGCTCGCATCGGGCAGCGGGAGATCCTCGAGATAGCCCTCGAGGAGCTCCACGTTGTCGACCCCGGCGGCCGAGACGTTGCGGCGGGCGAGCTCGAGCATCTCCGGGGTCATGTCGACCCCGATCGCCCTGCCGCCGGGTTGCACACGTCGAGCAGCGATCAGCACGTCGGCGCCTGCTCCAGATCCAAGGTCGAGGACGACCTCGCCTGGGTGGAGGTCCGCCACGGTGGTCGGCACGCCGCACCCGAGCGAAGCCGCGACCGCGTCTGGCGCCACCGCCGCCTCGTCCTCGCCGTAGAGCGCGGCCCCGAAGGCCGCGCGCCCTGTCGGGCCGCAGCAGCTCGCCGCCGGCGGGCCGCAGCACGAGCCGGCCCCAGCGGCCGCGCCCCCCGCTTCGAGGGCGGCTGCGGCGTAGCGACGCCGGACGGCTTCCCGGATCGCGGTGTCCATATCGGTCTCCTGGGCGGCTGGATGCGCCGCGTGCTCTCCTGCGGCGACGGCTCGGGCTGGGGCATCGGCTGGGGCTGAGACGCAGCAGGCGTCTCCCAGCTCCCCGCGAGACGGATGAATGTTTGTCGTGGTGGGTTGGGCTGGCACGGGTTGAGCCTAGGAGCTCCCTCGATATATGTCAAGGGATGCGATACTGGAGGCATGCCGAGGTCGTTGCCGACGATCGAGCTGTCCGGTGCCCTGTGCTGCCCCCCTGTCGCCGCAGGGGTGGTGAGCGATGCCGACGCGCTCGAGGTCGCCCTCAGGCTCAAAGCACTCGCCGATCCGGTTCGCATCAAGCTCCTGTCGCTGGTGCTCGCCGCAGGCTCCGTCGGGGTCCGCAACGTCGACCTCGCCCGCGAGCTGCAGCTGACCGACGCGACCGTCAGCCATCACCTCGGCCAGCTCAGCCGTGCCGGTCTGCTCCTCGCGACCCGCCAAGGTGCGAGCATCTACTACGCCGCGGACCGCCGCGCGCTGGGGGCGCTCGTGCGGGTCCTCGACCCGGAGTGCTGCTGAGGGAACATCGCGAGCAGCAGGGCAGGCCTCATCGTCGACCGGCTCGCCCGCAGCTCGGTGGGTGAGCCCAACGAGAGACGAGGAGAGAGGGGATGAACCGGTGAGCATCGAGCACTCGAGCTCGGTCGACCACCCGATCGACACGGTCTTCGCGTGGCACGAGCGTCCCGGGACCTTCGAGCGCCTCACGCCTCCCTGGCAGCCCGTGCGCGTGATGAAGGAAGCCGGGTCGCTCGCGAACGGCGAGACGGTGATCGGGCTCCCAGGCGGCATCCGCTGGGTCGCCCGGCACTCCGGCTACGAACCGCCGCGGCGCTTCGTCGACGACCTCGTCTCGCTCCCGCTGCGATGGCACCACGTCCATTCGTTCGCACCCGAGGGCCCTACCCGGACGCTCATCACCGACGCGGTCACGACGCCGATACCCGCTCCGTTCCTCCGGAGCATGTTCGTCTACCGGCACACCCAGGTGCGCGACGACCTCGACGCGATCGCCCGGCTCCACGGGATCGACCCGACCGCGCGGACCGTCGCGGTCACCGGGTCCTCCGGCTTGGTCGGCTCCGCGCTCTGCGCGTTCCTCTCGACCGCCGGTCACCGCGTGATCCGCCTCGTCCGTCGGGCCCCGCGCAGCGACACCGAACGAACCTGGGATCCCGAAGACCCCGACCCGGGCCTTTTCGAGGGCGTCGACGCCGTCGTGCACCTGGCGGGCGCGTCGATCGCCGGGCGCTTCAGCGAGCAGCACAAGAACGCGATCGCGTCGAGCAGGATCGAGCCGACGCGCCGGCTCGCGGACGCGCTCGCACGGTCGAAGGGTCCAAAGGTCCTGCTCGCAGCTTCAGCGATCGGGTACTACGGCTCGGACCGCGGGGACGACCTCCTCGACGAGGCGGCTGAAGGCGGCGACGGCTTCCTCGCAGACGTCGTCGCGAAGTGGGAAGCGGCCACCGGACGCGCCGCCGAAGCCGGCGTTCGCGTCGTCACGGTGAGGACCGGCATCGTGCTCTCGACGCGTGGCGGCATGCTCGAGCTCCTGCGTCCGGTCTTCCTCGCCGGTCTCGGCGGACGGATCGGCAACGGTCGCCAGTGGCTCTCCTGGATCGATCTCGACGACCTGACCGACGTCTACGCCAGGGCTCTCGTCGACGAGCACCTCGCTGGCGTGCTCAACGCGGTCGCGCCGGCACCCGTGCGGAGCACGGACTTCGCGGCCACGCTCGCCCACGTGCTCCGCCGGCCGGCGCTGCTCCCCGTTCCGAAGCCGGTGCTGCGCGTCGTGGTCGGAGCCGAGGCCGTCGATGAGGTCGCCTGCGCGAGCCAGCGCGTCGCCCCACGACGATTGGAGGCTGCAGGCTTCCAATATCGCAGGCCGCAGCTCGAAGCGTCCCTCCGGCACCAGCTCGGTCGCTTCGAGCCTCAGCCGTGATGCGAGCCGGTCGGCGCGCGGTCCGAACAGGGCGGCCCGGGAGCTGCCGGACCCCTAAGGTCACAGCTCCTTTTCGGGCAGCCGTTCGACGTTCACGTCGCGCCAGGTGACGACCCGAACGGAGGGCACGAATCGAGCCGGACGGTACATGTCCCATACCCATGCGTCGGTGAGCTCGAGCTCGATGCAGGCCGGCTGCACTTCCGAGCGGATCGTCATCGACACGTTGTTGGCGAGGTAGAAGCGCCGTTCCGTCTCGACCACGTAGGAGAACATCGGGAGCACTGCCCGGTACTCCTGGACGAGGGCCAGCTCGATCTCGGCCTCGTAGCGCTCGAGATCCTCCTCGCTCAACGCGGCATCCTCATCGCCGCGGGCGGGCGGGCCTGGGACTGCAGAGCCACCTCACTGGCGGACGGCCCGCTTCTCCTTCACCTTCGCCGCCTTCCCCGACAGCTCCCGCAGGTAGTAGAGCTTCGCCCTCCGCACGTCCCCTTGGGTCAGCACTTCGATCCGGGCGATGGTCGGCGAGTGCACCGGGAACGTCCGTTCGACTCCGACACCAAAGCTCACCTTGCGCACGGTGAAGGTCTCGCGCACACCTGCGCCCTGGCGGCGAAGCACCACGCCCTGGAACACCTGCACGCGTTCCCGGTTCCCCTCGACGACCCTCACGTGCACCTTCACGGTGTCACCGGGCCGGAACTCCGGGACATCGTCACGCAAGCTGTCGCGATCGACGATCTCAGTGGGGTGCATGGGGCACGTCCTTCAGGTCGTCTCGGTCGTCGCCGAGGTTGCCGAGCGCTCCATCGTAGCCGTGATCTGCTAGGAGCCGCACCTCGCCAGCCTGCACCAACAGGTCTGCTTCCTCCGGCGTGAGCCCACCCCGGGCCGCGACGAGGTCGGGGCGTCGTTCGAGCGTACGGCGGAGCGCTTCCACCCGCCGCCACCTCGCCACGCGAGCATGGTCGCCCGAGCGCAGCACGTCGGGAACGGCCCATCCCCGAAAGACCGCAGGCCGCGTGTACTGCGGGTACTCGAGGAGCCCGGTCGAGAAGCTCTCTTCCTCCGTGGACGCCTCGTTCCCGAGCACGCCGGGAAGGAGCCGGGTGACGGCCTCGACGACGAAGAGCGCGGGAACCTCGCCCCCTGCGACGACGGCGTCCCCGACGGCAAGCTCTCCGTCGACCAGGTGGTCGGCCACCCGCTGGTCCACTCCCTCGTAGCGCCCGCACAGGAGCGAGAAGCCGTCCTTCGCGGCGAGCGCACGCGCGACCGCCTGATCGAAGCGCCTCCCGCTCGGGGACAGAAGGAACAGTGGGCGCGGCAGCGCCTCGACCGCCTCGACCGCCGTGAAGAGCGGCTCTGGCATCAGGACCATCCCCGCGCCGCCCCCGAACGGCGCGTCGTCCACGGAGCGCCGGGGGTCGGAGGCACCCTCGCGCAGGTCCCTCACGCGCAGGTCGAGGACCTGCCGTTCGCGTGCCCTCCCGAGGAGGCTCTTGCGGCAGTAGTCCTCGACGAGGTCGGGAAAGATCGTGAAGACGTCGATCCGCACGACGAGACTCAGTCGAACAGCCCGTCGGGGACGTCGACCGTGACCCTCACGCCCGGCTCGAGCGCAGTCACGAACCGAAGCGGCACCAGCGCTCCGCCCTCGAGCACGAGGAGGTCGCTCGCCGGATTGGGCTCCAGCGCGACCACGGTGCCGACGTCGAGCCCTGCGGCCGTCACGACCCGGGCACCCACGAGCTCGTGCACCCAGAGGGCGCCTTCCACGTGCAGCGGCGTGGCACGCAGCTCCAGTCCCCGCAGGGTCTCGGCGCCCATCCGATCGGCCACCCCTTCGAATCGCACGAGGAAACGCCCCTGGTGCGCGCGAGCCGCGGCGACCTGCAGCTCCCCGACGTCGCTCACGAGCGTCGCACCGCAGCGGAGCCGCTCCGTGCGGTCGGTCCACAGCTCCACGACGACCTCCCCTGCGAGACCGTGCGGCCGTACCACGCGCCCGACCGCGAGAAGCGGTGGTGCCGGCTCCTCGGCAGAACCAGCGTCAGTCGTCCGCGATGTCAACGACGGTCTTCACACCCTCGCGGGCGCCCGCGACGCCGACCAGGGTCCGGATCGCCTGAGCCGTGCGGCCACGCCGCCCGATGAGACGGCCCATGTCGCCGGGCGCGACATGGAGGCGCAGGATCGTCGACCCACGACGCTCCTCTTTGCGGATCACGACCGCCTCGGGGTCGTCGGCCATCGCGCGCGCGAGGTACTCCAGCACGGCGACCGACATCTCGCTGCGAGCGGTCGGTGCCGGCCCGGAGGCACGCCCTGCTGGGGCAGCGATCGTGTTCACATCCCCGGCTTCGTAACCCGCCGGGTCGACGGCGTTCACGTCGCCGGGCTCGTACTCCTCGTCGAGATCGTCCCCTTCGAATTCGTCCACTTCCTCCTCGAATTCGCCGTCGTCGAGGTCGTCGTCCAGGTCGTCATCGTCGTCCAGGTCGTCGTCGTCGAGGTCGTCATCGTCGTCCAGGTC
>JAJYXS010000158.1 GCA_021801615.1 Actinomycetes bacterium | reverse complement strand
CACCTCGACGTACACGTTCCAGGTCGCGCCGGGCTCGCTCGCCCGCCTCGCCCAGCTCTTGGCCCAGCTCCACTACTTGCCGCTGCGCTTCGTGCCCGCCCCCGGCGTAGCGCTGCCGATCACCGTCGCCCAGGAGATCTCGACGATCTCCGCTCCATTGCCGGGCAGCTTCTCGTGGCGGTGGGCGGCCATCCCCGCCACTCTGGCGGCGCAGTGGACACCGTCGACATTCGACAACGTGCTGGTGAAAGGCGCGCTGATGGCCTTCGATGCCAACCGGCCGACATACGCGTACGACGGCTACACCCTTGACGCCGAGACCGTGAGCCAGATGGCCGACGCCTCGACGTGGGAGGCGCTGATCGAGGCGGCGGTCGCCCACCGGCTCGACCCGAACCCCTACTCCTACGTGTACGTCTCGAAGGCGCTGCCCGAGACGCTCACGTTGTGGGAGAACGGGGCGGACGTCCTCACCTCCTTGACCAACACCGGGATCCCCCAGGACCCCACCGTCGACGGCACGTTCCCGATCTACGTGCGCTACACGGTCAACTACATGAACGGCACGAACCCCACAGGCAGCACGTACCACGACCTCGTGTACTGGATCAACTACTTCAACGGGGGCGACGCCGTCCACGGCTTCGTGCGCGCCGCCTACGGCTTCCCCCAGAGCCTGGGATGCGTCGAACTGCCCATTCCCACCGCGCAGACCGTCTTCGGCGATCTCGCGATCGGTGACTTGGTCACCGTCTCGGGCTGACGACGACCGGGACCTGGCACAGGACGCGCAGGACGAGCTGGAGGAGCTGGATGGACGACGGGCGCGCCGCTTCGAGCGCACGGTCACGGCCGGCGGGTTTGGCAGCCGAGCTCCTCCTCGTGAACGGGATGGTCCGCACCGTCGATCGCTCCCTCCCGCGTGCGAGCGCGATCGCGATCAAGGATGGAAGGATCATCGCCGTCGGTGACGACCGGATCGTCCGTGAAACGAAAGGCCCGCGCACCGAGACGATCGACCTGGGAGGGCGCACCGTCGTGCCCGGGTTCCAGGACGCGCACGCGCACCCCTCGCAGGCGGGCCTCGAACGCTCGAGATGCGACCTCTCCGAGCTGCACGGACGTGACGCGTACCTCGAGCGCATCGCCGGCTACGCAGCGGCGCACCCCGACGCCGTGTGGATCCTCGGCGGCGGATGGTCGATGGACGTCTTCCCGGCCGGGATCCCGACGAAAGACGACCTCGACCGGGTCGTGTGGGACCGTCCGGTGTTCCTCCCGAGCCGGGACGGCCACTCGGCATGGGTCAACTCGAGGGCGCTCGAGGTCGCAGGCATCGACGCGGCCACCCCTGACCCTGTCGACGGGCGGATCGAGCGCGACGAGACCGGCGAGCCGGTCGGCACGCTGCAGGAGGGAGCGATGGACCTCGTGCGACGCGTGAGCCCGCCACCCAGCCTCGAGGAGGTCATCGCGGGGATCCTCGACGCCCAGCGCTACCTGCACTCCCTCGGGGTCACCGCCTGGCAGGAGGCGATCGTCGGCCGGGCAGCTGCAGGCGCGGACTGCTTCGACGCGTACCTCGCCTTGGACGCGAGCGGACGGCTGACGGGAAAGGTGGTCGGGGCACTGTGGTGGGAGCGGGGGACCGGCGAGCGTCAGCTCGAGACGCTGCTCGCTCGAAGGGAGCAGGCGTCAGGGTGCTCACACTTCAAGGCGAGCACCGTGAAGTTCATGCAGGACGGCGTGTGCGAGAATTTCACCGCCTCGATGCTGGAGCCCTACCTCGATGTCTCTGGCCACGCGACCAGCAACAGCGGCAAGAGCTTCTTCGACCCCGAGGAGCTGAAGCGCTACGTCACGCTCGTCGACGCGCACGGGTTCCAGGCGCACTTCCACGCGATCGGTGACCGCGCCGTGCGCGAGGTGCTCGACGCGGTCGAAGCGGCGAGGAACGAGAACGGGCCGGCGGACAACCGGCACTGCGCGGCGCACCTCCAGGTGGTGCACCCAGAGGACGTCGCCCGCTTCGCGAGATGCGGGCTCACGGCGAACGGACAGCCGCTGTGGGCGTGCAACGAACCGCAGATGGTCGAGCTCACGATCCCGTTCCTCGGGCCGGAGCGCTCGGCAAGGCAGTACCCGTTCGGGAGCCTCGTGCGGTCCGGATCTCGTCTGTGCTTCGGGAGTGACTGGCCTGTGTCGACCCCCGACGTGATGGCGCAGATCCACGTCGCCGTGAACAGGACCCAGCCTCCGGGCCAGGCCCCCGGTGCCGACGGCGACCGCTCGAGCCACGACGAGCCGTTCCTGCCGACAGAGCGCGTGGACCTCGAGACCGCGCTCGCTGCGTTCACGGCGGGCTCCGCGTACGTGAACCACCTGGAGGACGAGACCGGCTCGATCACGGTCGGAAAGCGCGCCGACCTCGTCGTGCTCGACAGGGACCCCTTCGCCTCGCCCCTCGGCGAGATCGGGACGGTCGGGGTGGACCTCGTGCTCGCGGACGGCGCGCTCGTCCACGGCGCTTGACGCGCCTTTCGCCCGCGCGATCGGGTTGCACGGGCTGAGCACGGCGCCGGGGCGCGAGCGCTTGGAGCGGTAGCGTCCGGACCGACGGGGGATGCTTGGAGGGGTGCGATGCGAGTGCTGGTGATCGGCGCCGGCGGTGTTGGGTCCGCGGTGGTGCGCATCGTGTCGCGCTGGGGGCTCTTCGAGCGTGTCGTGGTCGCCGACCGCGACGCCGATCGCGCGAGGCGGGCGGTCGCGGACGCCGGCGAGCGGTTCGTCGCCGTCTGCCACGACGCGCAAGACGAGGAGGCGACCGGGCAGCTGATCCGCGCGGAGAGGTGCGACGCCGTCTTGAACGCCGTCGATCCCCGGTTCGTGATGCCGATCTTCCGTGCCGCGCTCGCCTCGGGCGCCACCTACCTCGACATGGCCATGTCGCTTTCCCGCCCCGACCCAAAGGACCCGTTCCGCACCCCGGGGGTCAAGCTCGGCGACGAGCAGTTCGCAATGGCCGACGAGTGGGAGCGCCGAGGACAGCTGGCGCTGTGCGGCATCGGCGTGGAGCCGGGGCTGTCGGACGTCTTCGCCCGTTACGCCTCCGACCGGCTGTTCTCGACGATGGAGGAGATCGGCGTGCGCGACGGGGCGAACTTGACCGTCCAGGGGTACGACTTCGCCCCCACGTTCTCGATCTGGACGACGATCGAGGAGTGCCTGAACCCCCCGGTCGTCTGGGAGCGCGAGAAGGGCTGGTTCGTGACCGAGCCCTTCAGCGAGCCCGAGGTGTTCGCGTTCCCTGCCGGCATCGGCCCGCTGGAGTGCGTCAACGTGGAGCACGAGGAGGTGGTGCTCATCCCCCGCTGGATCGACGCTGGGCGCGTCACGTTCAAGTACGGGCTCGGTCGCGAATTCATCGAGGTGCTGAAGACGCTGCACAAGCTGGGGTTGGACTCCCGCTCGCCGGTCAAGGTCGGCGCCACGGAGGTCTCCCCGCGAGACGTGGTGGCGGCGTGCCTGCCGGACCCGGCGACCCTCGGGGAGCTGATGACGGGGGTGACGTGCGCGGGTACCTGGGTGCGCGGGACCGGCGTCGACGGCTCGCCACGCGAGGTGTACCTGCACCACGTCGTCGACAACGAGTGGACGATGGCCGAATTCGGCTCGCAGGCGGTGGTCTGGCAGACCGCGGTCAACCCCGTGGTCGCGCTCGAGCTTCTCGAGTCCGGCGCGTGGGGCGGCGCCGGAGTGCTCGGCCCCGAGGCCCTTCCCGCCGAGCCGTTCCTCGAGCTGCTGAGTGCCCACGGCTCGCCATGGGCGTGCGAAGAGCGGACTGTGACGAGCAGGTGAGCTGGGTTCGTCTGCCCGGGCGAGGGCGTCTCCGCCGCGAGGCCGCTATCGCCCGAGGACCTCCACGGGGTCGAGCGGTGACAGCGCGTCGGCCACCTCGTCGGCGTCACCGACGACGACGGTGGTCATGCCCGCCGGGCCGAGGGATCGTGCCGCTACCTCGGCCACCGCCTCGGCGTCGACCCTGGCGAGCTCCCGCACGAAGTCCTCCAGGTAGGACGGGTCGAGATCGTTCGCAACCAAGCTCGCCAGGACGTCGGCGAGCCCGGCCTGGGTCGCCGAGGTCATCGCGACGACGCCGGTCACGTACCGGCGGGAGGACTCGAGCTCCTCGGGAGTGACCGGGGCCGTGGCCATCCGCGCGAGCTCGTAGCGCAATTCGGCGAGCGCCTTCGCGGTCACCTCGGTGGCCACCTCGGCGCGCACAGCGAGCGCGGCCGCGAGCCTGTGCTCCTCGATCCCGGCGCGTGGCGAGTACGTGTAGCCGTTGCGCTCCCGCAGGTTGGTCACGAGCCGGCTCGTGAAGCTTCCCCCGAAGATGGTCGTGGCCAGCACGAGCGCCGGGAACCCAGGGTCGTGGCGACCTCCGCAACGCGCGCCGACGCGCAGGTTCGACTGGACTGCACCGGGTCGGTGGAGGACAACGATGCCGCCTTTTGAGTCCGGTGCGCGGGGCGCCTCCAGGGCCCCGCCCCCAGCCTTGCTGGTCTTCGCCTCCCAGGCACCGAGCGCGCGGCGCGCGGCTTCGGTCCCCTCCTCTGGATCGATGTCGCCCACCATGACGAGGGTGGCTCCGTGCGGGTGGACGCGTGCGGCATGGAAACGGCCGAGCGTCTCGCGGCCGGTCCTGCGGATGGACGCGACGCCGGGCAACGGGTCTGCGTAGGGGTGGCGGGGGAAGAGCTTGGCGCTCAGGGCGCGTGTGGCGACCGCGATCGGGTCCGCGGCCTCCTGCAGCACCTCCTGGACCACCCGCTCGCGCTCGCCTGCGACTTGGGCTCTTGGGAACGACGGGTGGGCCACAAGGTCGCAGAGGATCTCGAGGATCGCCGTCAGCTCGCCTGCTGGGGCGCTCGCGGCGACGGAGACGTGGTCGGGGTCCGCCGACGTGTCGACGGACGCGCCGATGCGCTGGATCGCTGCCGCCATCTCGCTGCCGCTACGTCCTCCGGTGCCCGCGAGGAGGGTCTTTGGCAGGAGACGGAGCGCCGCGGCATCGCGCGTGCGGACGTCGCCGAGGGGGACCTGCAGGCGCAGCTGGACGAGCGGCACCTGCGACCGGCGGACGGCGACGACCCTCACCCCCTCCGGCGTCCCCACGTCCGACACGTCCCCGAGCGCGACCGAGGGGTAGGGACCGGGGCCGGGGGGCTCGATCGGGGCTCCGAGGGTCATGACCTTGCTCCCGGCACGAGCGTGCACACGGCCCTGTTGCGCGGCGCGAACCATTGGGCGGCGACGTCGTCGACGTGGGGCGCCGCGGCGGCCAAGCGGTCCGCGAGCTCGAAGGCGAGCTTCGCTCGGCCCCGCTGCTGCTCGAAGAAGCCAGCGAGGATCGCGAGCCCCGATTTGGCGTCGACCTGCATCCAGTGCTCGGAGGTCAGCTGGGCCAGGACGGGCTCGAGCTCGGGCGCCGGCAGCCCGGAGGCGATCTCGTCGATCTCCTCGTCCACGACCGAGACGATCCGATCGGTGAGCCCTTCGTCGGGGTAGTGGACGATGATCGCGAGGTACGTCGGGTCCCGGCTGGACCAGGCCGAGTCGAGCCCCCCCCACATCGCGCCGACGTGGGCGGCGAGCTTGTCCCTTCGGACGAGACGGTCGAAGAGCCTGGAAGCGCTCCCGTGCGTGAGCAGGCTCGCGAGCAGGACCGCCGCGGCGTAGCGCTCCTCGTCGTCGATGGGGTCCGGGACGCGGTAGCCGAGCGCGAGCGCGGGGAGCGGCGCGAGGTCGTCGACGCGCCGGGCGCGCCGTTCGCCCTGCGGTACCGGCTCTGCGAAGCTCGGTCGCGGCGGCGCCGGGCGTCGGGGGATGTCGGAGAAGTGCCGTTCGACGGCGGCGAGCGCGGCGTCCGCGTGGACCCCTCCGGCGATCGTCACGACCGCGTTCGTAGGGGCGTAGTACTCGTCGAAGAACCGGTGGACGTCTTCGAGCGACGCGGCGTCGAGGTCGTCGAAGCTGCCGTAGCCGTTGTGCGCGTTCGGGAACGTCTTGAACAGCAGCGGCGGGAGGTCTGCGAGCCAGGGGAACCCCCCGTAGGGCTGGTTCAACACGTTCACCCGGATCTCCTCCTTCACCACCGCGATCTGGTTCGTGAGGTTCTCCTCGGTGATCCGTGGCGCGCGCATGCGGTCGGCCTCGCAGAAGAGCGCAAGCTCGAGCGCCCCGGCCGGGAACTGCTCGAAGTAGACCGTGGCGTCTGGCCGGGTGAAGCCGTTGAACACGCCGCCGCTGCCCTGGATGAGCCGAGGAAGCTCCCCTTTTTCCAGGTGCTCGGAGCCCTGGAACATGAGGTGCTCGAAGAGGTGCGCGAAGCCCGTGGAGCCGGGAGGCTCCGAGCGGAAGCCGACGTCGTAGTGGACGGCCAGCGCGGCGACCGGCGTCGAGGGGTCCGTGAGGACGACCACCCGCAAGCCGTTGGCGAGCGTCGCGGTCTCGACCGCTGCGTGCATGTGATCCTCCCCTGGCGCCTTCGCCGGCTTGACCTCGCCGCCCAGGCTATGCCGGTGCCGCGGTCAGCCCGCGTAGGGGCTCGTCACGATCACCTGGCTGGTCGTGGTGCCGGAGGTCGTGAAGCTCAGCGCTGCGAACTCGAGCCCGCGGGCGGTCTCGATCGGGTAGCCAAGCCTGACGGTGGCCGGCACCGACACGAACGTGCCCGCCGCGCAGGTGGGTTGGCACAGGTTGTGGGTGTAGTCGCCGGCGCCGACGGCGCCCGACTCGCCCCACGTCGACCAGGTGAGGTGGTCGAGGTAGACGTTGGCGTCCGCACAGGCCAAGATGATCCCCGACGGCTCGACGGCCGGAGCCGTGCCCGGCGCGTTGCATGTGGCGTCCACCGTGGGGACGGGCCCGCTCGGCACGAGGGCGCGATCGGTGGTGGCGAGCCAGTAGCCGGGCCGGGAGGGGTCGGCGGCGATCGCGGCCACGGGCGTGCCGGGGCCCTGCGGGGAGGCGCCGAGGGAGCCGTAGAAGCGGGCGGCGCCGAAGGCGAACACCTGCCCGCCGTCGTTGACCAGCCAGTACCCCTTGCCTGTCGGGGTGGGCGCGATCCCGACGAACGGAGCCCACATGCCGGAGGCGGCTTCGGAACCGAAGAAGGCGGCGTCGCCGAAGGAGAAGACGCCGCCGTCCGCGCCCGCCAGCCAGTACCCCTTGCCGCTCGGGGCAGGGGCGATGCCGACGATCGGGGCGTCGAGGCGCGCTCCGGCAGGGCTCCCCATCGCGCGGGCGGCGCCGAAGGCCGACACTGACCCGGCGCTCGGGGCGCCTTCGGCGCCGGCCGGGACTGCGGCGATTAGGCCGAGCAGCATCACGACCGACGCGAGGAGCGCCGACGCGACCGGTCTTGTGTTCGGGCGACGGCGCTGCTCGTCGCGCTGCTCGTCGCGTGGCTTCATGGCCGAGGATCCTGCTTCGGGTCGCCCGCAGGGGTCAAGCGGGCGATGCCTTCGGCCACGGCGTCGCCCAACGCCGCGAGGGCTTCCTCGGGTTGTCCGGCTTCGAGCATCCAGCGGGCCGCCGCGACCTGTTGGACCATCGAGTCGGCCGTGCTGATCGCGGAGCGCTGGGCGTCGCGCAGTGCTCCGATCTGCGCTGTTCGAAGCCCCTGCTCTGCCTCGCGGTGGCCCGCCACCTCGCTCAGGTGACCGACGAGGGCCCCGATCAGCGTCATCGCCAGCAAGGGTCCCGCCCATCCGGACACGTCGAGGTCGCCTCTGGCGCGGACGGCTTCGAGCACGACGAAGGCGACGACGCCGAACCCTGCCACGATGATGCCGCCGCGACGCCCGAAGCGCAGGGCGCCGAGCGCGATCGGGACCACGTAGAGCAGCGCCACGGACTCGCCGTTCCTGTCGAAGAACCACCGCAGGAGCGTCACGGCCGCCAGCAGCCCCGCGATCACGGCCGCCGCTGCCCGAGGCGACCCAAGGGCGTGTCGCCGGGAGAGGTTCGTGCTCGCCGACCACACCCTTCCGATCTGCTCCCGGGCACCTCGCATCACTGCCCCCCGACGCTCCGCTCCTCGCTCACCTGCACCAGATGATGCCTGACATGAAACGTTCGAGACAGGGACTTTCGCCCTGCTTCCTCGGAGCTGGGACGTGCCGCAGCGGCGTCTCGAGGACGGCCGTGAGCGGGTCGGTAGCCTGGCGCGGTGGCCCAGGATGCACGTGGCTCATGAGGCAACCCGGCGAACCGCCAGGCGCTCGTTGCAGCTCCTGCGCAGCTTTCGCCTCGAGCAGCGGGACCCCGATGCCTTCTACGGCCTGCTGGCGGCGGACACCATCGCGCTGCTCGGCCGGACCGTACGGCTCGAGGGTGCGCTCACCCTCGACGTCGGCGGAGGTGCAGGGTACCTGACCCGGGCGCTGCGGGCCGCTGGCGCGCGCTGTGTCCTCGTGGAGGCACAGCTCCAGGAGCTGTCGTGGCGAGGTCCGCCGGTGCGCGGGTGCCTGCTGGCCGACGGGCGCGCGCTCCCGGTCGTTTCCGAGAGCGTTGACCTCGTGGTCTGCTCGAACGTGCTCGAGCACGTCCCCGAGCCGTTCGCGCTCGTCGAGGAGATGGCACGGGTGCTGCGACCGGGGGGCCACCTGTGGCTCTCGTTCACCAATTGGTACGGCCCGTGGGGAGGCCACGAGACGTCGCCGTGGCACTACCTCGGCGGGGAGCACGCACGGCGGCGCTATGTCGCCCGGGAAGGCCGGCAGCCGAAGAACGTGTTCGGCCGGTCGCTGTTCCCGCTCCACGTCGGTCCGACGCTGCGCGGGCTCTCCTCGCGTCATGACCTACGTGTCGTGGAGGCCAGGCCGCGCTACCTGCCCGAGCTCGCCCGGGGCATCTTGCGGGTTCCCGTGCTGCGCGAAGTGCTCACCTGGAACCTCGAGGTGCTGGCGCGCAAGCCCGAGCCGGGGACCTGAGCCCTTGGGCGCCGCCCACGCGCGCGGGCCCCGCAGGCCACGCGCTCGCGCGACTTCGTCGGTTCTCGCACGCCGCGTCCTCGGATCTGCGAAGATGCCGGGCATGGTGCCCACGCGCGTGCTCGGGGACTCCTGATGGACGACCTCTTGGGCAAGGTTGCGTTGGTCACCGGCGGTGGCAGCGGGATCGGCCGAGGAGCCGCGCTCGCGCTCGCGGCCGCCGGCGCCCATGTCGTGGTCGCGGACGTCGACCGGGACCGGGCGATGTCCGTCGCAGACGAGGCGTCCTGGCGCGGCACCGATTGCTTCGGCATCACGCTCGACGTGAACGACCCTCATGCCTACGAGACCGCCCGGGACGTGATCCTGCGCAGGCTCGGGCGCGTGGACGTCGTGATGAACAACGTCGGCGTCGTGGCGGCCGGGCTGCCCGAGGAGATCCCGTTGGCCGAGTGGGAGCGCGTCATGAGCACGAACCTCCTCTCGATCGTGCGGAGCAACGCCGTGTTCCTGCCTCTGCTCCTCGAGCAGCGATCCGGCCACGTCGTGAACACCGCGTCCGCAACGGGGCTGTTCCAGTACGAGTACGAGCGGATGCCCTACTCGGTGAGCAAGGCCGCGGTGATCGCCCTCAGCGAGGCCCTCGCGCTGTACCTCCACCCGCGCCACGTGGGCGTCACCTGCCTGTGCCCCGGCCCCGTCGCGACCAACATCCGTCAGCAGGTCACCTTCTCGGGCGCCCCCGTGCGCATGCACCCGCCGGTCAAGGGGATGACCCCGGCCGACCCGATCGCGGTCGGCGAGATGGTGGTCGACGCCATCCGGCGCGACCGGTTCCTCGTGCTGACCCACCCCGAGCTGCACGACCTGCTCGTCGAGCGGGCGAAGGACCCCGAGGGGTTCCTCGCCGAGCGGATCCGCAGCGTCGAGGGGGGATGACGGAGGCTGCCCCCCAGGTGGAGAGCCGGGGCTGCCTACGACCGCCGTCGTGGCCGGTCCTCACGCCGGGTCGAGCGGCGCCGCCGGGCTCGGTGTGCGGAGCCACGCGAGCACCTCGTCGGTGTCGTGCCCGAGCGCCGGCGGCGGCAGGCGGTAGGTGACCGGCGATCCCGAGAGCGTGAGCGGGTTCGCGACGCTGGAGACGTCGCCGCTCGGTCCCGGTTGCCTGACCGCCGCGTCGAGGCCGAGGCGCCGAGCGTCGCGAAATGCCCCGGCGACGTCGTTCACCGGGCCGCACGGCACGCCCGCCGCGCGCAGGACCTCCACCCACTGCGTGGTGGGGCGCGTCGAGAGCTGCGCCTCGAGCAGGCGGGCGAGCGTGTCGCGGTTCGCGACGCGTGCCGGGTTGGTCGCGAAGCGCTCGTCATCGGCGAGCGCCTCCTCGCCGATCGCGCCGCAGAGCGTCCGGAACTGGCCGTCGTTGCCGACGGCGAGCGCGAGCACGCCGTCCATCGTGGGGAAGGTCTCGTACGGGGCGATGCTCGGGTGCCGATTGCCGAGCGCGTGGGGGACCGTTCCAGTGTTCAGGTAGGCCGAGGCCTGGTTCACGAGCGAGGCGAGCGCGCTCGACATCAGGCTCACCTCGACGCGTTGGCCGACGCCGCCGTCGCGGCGCGCCTCGAGCGCCGCGAGGATCCCGATCACCGCGTAAAGCCCGGTGAGGACGTCGACCACCGCGACCCCCACTTTGGTCGGCGGTCCGCCCATCGGCCCGGTGATGTCCATGAGGCCGCTCATGGCCTGGACGACGAAGTCGTAGCCCACGAGGTCCGCTCCCTTGGTGCCGGCGCCGCCGAAACCCGAGATCGAGCAGTAGACGAGCCCAGGGTTCACCGCCGCGAGCTGGTCGTAGTCGAGCCCGAACGCGGCCAGCCGCCCGGGGCGGAAGTTCTCGACGAGCACTGTCGCACGTTGCGCGAGGCGGCGAGCGTCCGACGCGCCCTCCGGCGTCGACAGGTCGAGCACGACACTACGCTTGTTGCGGTTGACGCTCAGGTAGTAGGTGCTCTCGTGGCCCAGGAACGGCGGCCCCCAGCTGCGCGTGTCGTCGCCGCGGGGATGCTCGACCTTCACCACGGTCGCGCCGAGGTCGCCGAGCAACATCGTCGCGAGCGGCCCAGCAAGGACACGGCTGAAGTCCGCCACGAGGCAGCCGCTGAGCGCCCCGCGCGCGGCGGGTTCTTCGGGTGGTTGCATCCACGCATCATGGCGCGCGCACGTGCGGCGACGAGCCTGTCGGGCCCTCGATGAAGTCCCCCGCTGCTCGCCGCAGGTCGCGGAGCAGCTCGAAGAGGTGCTCGACTCCGCCGGGGCCGACGCCGAGATCCGCGAAGACCTGCGCGTTCATCGCTGCAGTCGCCTCCGTCGCCCTCGCACGTCCCTCAGCGGTCAGCCGGGCCAGCGTGCCTCGGCCGTCGGAAGGGTTCGGCACGCGTTCGACGAGCCCCTGCTCCTCCAGCCGGTCGATCGCATTGGTGACGCTGGCGGGGTTCACCTGGAGGCGCTCGCCGATCTTGCCGAGCGGGAGGGCTGCGCGCGAGGAGAACGAAAGGAGCATCAGCACCTCGTAGCGGGAGAAGGTGAGGTCGAAGGGGCGCAGCGCGGCGTCCGCCCGAGCGAGCAGCAGCTGCTGGACCCGCATCACCGAGGTGACGACCGCCATCACGGGAGCAGCGTCGTGCCATCCGTGGAGCGTCCACTGGCGGCGGGCCTCTGCAATGGGGTCGAAGTGGAGCGGCTCGCGCTCGGGCACGGCGAAAAGGCTACGCAAGCGCTCGGAGCCGCTCGGATCGACGAGGGAGGCGGCCCAATTCGATCAGCGCAATACCATCAGTTGCGCGGGACCATCAGTTGCGCGGGCGCTGGCGCGGCTGGCCCGGAAGGGTGCCGGGGCGCTGCCCGCCGCCGCGCTGGCCCTTCTGGCGCTCCTGGCGGCCTGCCGCACGCCGCAGCGCGCGGTTCGTGGTGACGTGGTCCTCTGAGCCCATCTCCATCATGTCTTCGACGAGCTGCTGGCGCTTTGGCTTCGGCACCCGCCGGAGCTGGCGCTCGAGCCGCACCAGGCTGTCGGGGAGCGGCCGGCCCTTGTCCTGGTACTTGTCGATCGTCTTCAGGATCCGGCGCGCGTAGCGGCGGCGGAGCCACGGCGTCCGGCCGATGAAGCGGGCCGGCGCGTCGCGCAGCCTGCGAAGGAGCTTTCGCCGGGAGGGAGGCGTCGCCATGGGTGCCTGTCTACCCGAGGTCGCCCGGCACGCCGGCGGGAGCCGGCACACCGGCGGACGTGCGGCGGGTCTCTTGGTCGGCGAACTGAGTGTGGTACAGCAGCGTGTAGAGACCCCCCGCCGCAAGGAGCTGCTGGTGCGTCCCGCGTTCGACGATCCGGCCGTCGTCGACGACGAGCAACTGGTCGGCGTCGCGCACGGTGGAGAGCCGGTGCGCGATGACGAGCGACGTGCGTCCGACGAGCGCGCGGCGAAGCGCCTCTCGGACCGCCGCCTCCGACTCGGAGTCGAGGTGGGCGGTCGCCTCGTCCAGCACGACGACATCAGGAGCCTTGAGGATGAGCCGTGCGAGCGCGACGCGCTGCTTCTCTCCGCCCGAGAGCCGGTAGCCGCGCTCGCCGACGAGGGTGTCGAGCCCGTCGGGCAGCGAAGCGACCATCGGGAGGATCTGGGCCTGCTCGAGCGCGCCCAGGAGCTCCTCGTCGCTCGCCTCCGGGCGCGCGTAGAGCAGGTTCGCCCGGAGGGTGTCGTGGAAGAGGTGGGGGTCCTGGGTCACCACGCCGACCACCTCGCGCAGCGAGTCGAGCGTCGCGTCGCGCACGTCCACGCCGCTCACGCGCACGGCGCCTGCGGTCGCGTCGTACAGGCGCGGCACGAGCATGCTGATCGTGGTCTTTCCCGCGCCGGACGGGCCGACGAGCGCGACCATCTGCCCCGGCTCGACCCGGAAGGAGATGTCGTGGAGCACTTC
>JAJYXS010000215.1 GCA_021801615.1 Actinomycetes bacterium | reverse complement strand
CAGGGGAGGCTGCCAAGATGAACGCCAAGATGAACACGGTCCCGGACGGACAGACGTGGGACGAGGACGTGCTGAGGCGGATCAGCGCCCACGTCGAGGCGGAGAGGGACGTGCTGGCCGAGTACGCCAGGGCGATCGAGTCGATCGACGCGCCCGACATCCGCTACCTGATCCAGCTCATCTTGGACGACGAGCGGCGTCACCATCGGATCTTCCAGGAGATCGCCCGAGCGGCACAGGCGGCTCGGGAGTGGCGGAACCTCGAGCCCAAGGTCCCCGCCCTCACCCATCGGCGGCTGCCCGAAGCTGTTCGAGCGCTGACGAGCCGTCTGCTGACCATCGAACGGGACGACGAACGCGAGCTCAAGGCGCTGCGCCGCACGCTGAAGCCGGTCGCCGACACGACCCTGTGGGCGCTGCTGGTCGACGTCATGGCTCTGGACACGAAGAAGCACGAGACGATCCTCGAGTTCATCGCCGAGCACGCCAACGGTTGAACCTCGCAGGTGGCCTCGATGCAGGAGGACGTCGCGGAGACGGTCGGATCGTGATCCAGCCGCGAGCGGTCGACGCGTCAGCCATCGACGCGTCACGCATCGACGCGTTCGAGCTGGCGAGCGCCCGGCTCCTCATGCGCCCGTTGACCTCGGCGTACTTGGCCGAAATGGTCGACCTCTACCGGGACCCTGAGGTGACCCGCTTCCTCGCGCCACTCGACGAGCCCGGCCACCGCCGCCGACTGGAGGAGTCGGAGCGCTCATGGGCCACCTGCGGGTACGGGCGAGCAGCCGTCCACGAGCGGTCGAGTGGTGCCTTTCTCGGTCGGACGGGCCTGCAGTACTGGCCGGAGTTCGAAGAGGTGGAGGTCGGCTGGGCGTTCCGGCGCGAGGTCTGGGGTCGCGGCTACGCGACCGAGGCCGCCCGCGCGTGGATCGAGTGGGGCTTCGACCACCTCGACGTGCCGTACCTCACCGCCAACATCCACCCCGAGAACACGGCCTCGCTCGCGGTGGCCCGCCGTCTGGGCATGGAGGCGCTCCGAGAGGACGTCTTCCACGAGATGCCCTCCATCGTCCACGCGCGCTTTCGCGACTCCAGGGCCTGAGCGGAGGCAATTCCGGCTCGTCCCGGCCCCCTGTCCCCAGCGCGCAACGGTATTACGGTAAGCACGTCGGCCTCACCGGCCAGCGGGCGCGGCGCCGCACCGGGGACCGGCCGACCAGCACCAGGAACCAACAGAGCGAGGGGGATCCATGACGACCACGAAGATCGGAACGACCGTCATCGACGGCGACGGGCACGTGCTGGAGGACGTCGCCGGGATCATCGAGCACATGCCGTCGCCCTACGCCGACATGGCAAGGACGGCAGCAGCGCTCCGGGCTGTGGGGACGATGGACATCTTCCCGCCGCTCGACCACCTCCATACCGGACGGGCCGTGGAGACCCCACCGCTGCGGAACCGGCGGCCCTTCGTCGGCCCGACGGAGTGGCTGGCGTTCCTCGACGACGTCGGCATCGAGCGGACGGTCCTGTACCCGACGCGCGGCCTGGCGTTCGGCCACGTCGTCAGCCTCGACTACGCGGCGGTGCTCGCGCGGGCCTACAACGACTGGGTGGCCGACACGTACCTACGCGCCGACGACCGCTTCCACGCGATGGCGCTCGTGCCGATGCAAGACCCCGAGGAAGCGGTGAAGGAGCTCCGCAGAGCGGTCACCGAGCTCGGGATGCTGGGAGCCATGCTGCCGAGCAACGGCCTTCCCCAGCTGCTCGGCGCCAAGTGCTACTGGCCCGTCTACGAGGAGGCGGAACGGCTGGGGTGCGCCCTCTCCGTGCACGGGGGTGCGCACGACGGCTTCGGCATGGACCACCTGAACATGTACGTCCCCGTCCACGCGCTCGGCCACCCCTGGGGGCTCATGGTCAACCTCGCCAGCGTCGTGTACAACGGGGTCTTCGACCGGTTCCCCGGCCTGCGCATCGCCTTCCTGGAGGGTGGGGTGGCGTGGCTGCTCATGTGCATGGAGCGGTTCCACGCGTCGCACGAGACCCACTTCCAGTACATCCCGCCCGGCTGCTACGGCCTGGGGGAGGACCGCCGCCCGGACGAGTACATCGTCCAGCAGGTGAGAGAAGGGCGGCTCTTCGTCGGCTGCGAGACCGAGGAGCTGACCATGCCGTTCGCGCTGCGCAAGGTGGGCAACCAGGCGTTCTTCTACTCCTCGGACTTCCCCCACGAGGTGACCAACCAGTCCTGCATCCACGACATCCGCGAGCTGCTGGAGAGCGAGGAGCTGGCGGACGACGCGAAGAGCGGGATCCTCGCGCGCAACGCCGAACGGTTCTACCGGTTCGACGGAGCGCCACGTGGCTGAGTGCAAGGCGGCGGTGGTCACCGGCCCGAGCGAGCCGATCGCCATCTGGGACGTGCCGGTGCCCCCGCTCGAAGCCGGGGCGCTGCTCGTGCGCATCGACGCCTCGACGCTCTGCGGCACCGACGTGCACCGCTGGAAGGGCGACCTCGCCGATCACGGTGAGCCGTTCATCACCGGGCACGAGCCTTGCGGGTACGTGGAGGAGGTCGCCGGCGAGAAGGTGGACCTCCTCGGCGCTCCCGTGCGGCGAGGAGACCGCATCGTGTGGAGCTACGTGTCGTGCGGGCACTGCTACTGGTGCACGGTGGCGCTGCAGCCCTGCGTCTGCCCGGGACGGATGTCCTGGGGGCACAATCCCGCAGATCGGCCGCCGTACCTGCTCGGCAGCTGCGCCGAGTACATGTACGTCCCCCCTGCCTGTCAGATCGTGCACGTGCCCGAGGAGGTGTCCTCGGCCTCGGCCGCCGCAGCCGCGTGCGCCTACAGGACGGTCATGCACGGTTTCGACCGGCTCGGTGCCTTGAAGAGCCACGAGACGGTCGCGATCCAAGGCAGCGGCCCCATCGGGATCTTCGCAGCGGCGGTCGCACGAGACCACGGCGCCAAGCAGGTGCTCGTCATCGGGGCACCCGAGCACCGGCTCGAGGTGGCGAGGCGCATGGGCGCCGACGCGACGCTGGACATCGACACCGTGGACGACCCCGACCGCCGCGTGGAATGGGTGAAGGACCGCACCGAAGGCCGGGGCGCCGACGTGGTCCTGCAGGCTGCTGGGAACGCGGCGGTGCCCGAGGGGCTCCGCATGCTGCGGGCCGGCGGCCGCTACGTCAACATCGGCGCCGGAGGGACCGGGCTCCTGTCGGTCGACACGCTGCCCCAGGAGATGAGCCTGTTCACGGTGCGATCCGGCGAGCCGCGCCACTGGCTGCAGGCACTCGACTTCCTGGCCAGCCGACAGGGGACCTATCCCTTCGAAGAGCTGATCTCGCGCACCTACGGCCTGTCGGAGATCAACGAGGCGATGCGCGCGATGGCGGAGCTCGAGGTCATCAAGGCGGTCATCGACCCGACCCGCTGAGCGCGGGCGACGGCCGCGGAGCTGCCCTGCGCCGGTCGACGGGACGACCCGCCCGGCCCATCACCGAAGGCGGCGGGCCTCAGGTGTCGTGCAGCTCGGGGACGAACAGCTCGCCGGGTTCGAACCGTCGGCTCGTCATCCCCTGCTCGTGCGAGTACTTCGTGGCGGCCTCGAGCGCGGCCCGGTTCCTGCGCATGCCGTAGACGTAGGGGTTGCCGGCGAAGATCCGCCGCTCGCGCTCGACGTAGTGCGCCGCCCAAGCCTGGCTCACCGTCCTGGGGTAGCTCAGCCTTTCGACCGCCAGGTCCAGCGCGCGTTCGAACGCGCGAAACAGGCTCGCCGCAAGCCACGGATGGGACCGGTGCAGCTCCCCACGCACGGCGACGACGTGCATCATCGGGAAGATGCCGGTCCGGCGGAAGTACGCCTCCTCGACGGCCGGGAAGTCCGGGAACAGCCGATCGACGCCCTCGGTGGCCAACAGGTCCTCGGGGACCTCCTCGATCAGCACCAGCGCGTCCAGGTCACCCCTTCGGAACAGCCCTTCGACGTCGACGCCTGCCGGCGCCCTGCTGATCGACACCCCTGCCGGCTCGATCGGCAGCAGCTCCTCACGGTCGGTGCACCACTCGACGTCACGGGCCGAGACGCCGTAGTCGTCCTCGAGCATCCCGCGCACCCAGAGCATCGTGGTCGTCTGGTACATCGGGGTGCCGACCCGCCGCCCGACGAGATCTCTCGGACGCGTCACCCCCCGGTCCCGACGAACCAGGACGAACTGGTGACGGAACATCCGGTACGGGAAGACCGGGATGCCCACCAGGTCCTCGCCGCGATCCCGTGCGATCAGGTAGGACGAGAGGGAGAGCTCCGCTGCGTCGAACTCCCGCTCGTGCAGCATCCTACGGTGCCGGTCGAAGGCGTCGGAGATGCCGACCACCACCGCGTCGGCGCCTTCGACCTCGACACGGCCATCCAGGAGCGCGGCCGTCCTGTCGTACTCGCCGCACGCCAGCAGCACGCGAACCCGGGCGTCGTGCTCCGATCGCTCCACCTCAAGCGTCTCCCGCGACGCGTCCGGTGACCCTGGCTGCGAGGGTGTCGGGGTCGGGCAGCTCGTGGCCTCGCCATGCGACGTGGAGGTCCGGCCGCACGAGGAGGAGCGGGTACCCCTCGTAGACGGTCTCGGCCGCCTTCGACCGTACGTGGTAGGTGGCGAACGGCGCACCGAGCCGCCTGAACGCCGCCGCGAGGCCGTCAGCCTCTGCGGTGGGGGCACCGCGCAGCGCGAGCAGCGTGAAGCACCTGCCGAGGTGGTCGTGGAGCGCGTCGCCCTCGTCGAGCCACACGTGGGGAAGACGGGCCCCGGGCCAGGTGGTGGGCGCGTAGCAGAAGCTCTCGTCGTCAGGACCCTCACCAGGCTCGCTTGCGACGAGCGGTGACGGTGTGTATCGATAGCCGAGCTCGATGCCGAGCAGGTCGTTGCTCCAGCGCTGTTCTTCCTCTGCGACCCGGGCGAGCTCAGCGCGGGCGCGCCTCCCCTCGGGCGTGTCGTCGGCGACCTCGGGTCGCCACGCCGCGCGCCAGCGCTCGCGGCCGACCGCCGCGCGACGGGACGCCCGCACGGCCCGCGCCCCCACTGGGCGGCGCTCGAGCTCGTAGGCGTCGAGCAGGCCCGGCCCACCCCAGCCGTGGAGCACCCCCGCCAGCTTCCAGGCCAGGTCGGTCGCGTCGGCGGCCCCGGTGTTCATCCCCAACCCCCCGGTGGGGATGACGAGGTGCGCGGAGTCCCCAGCGAGGAACACCCGACCCTCTCGGTACCGGTCGGCAAGCATCAGGCGCTGCGTCCAGAAGCCGACGTACAACGTCTCGTAGTCGAGTGGCCGTCCGATGATGGACTCGAAGATGCGCTGCATCGCCTCGGTGGACCCCTGCTCGTCGACGGTGGCGTGGAGGGAAAAGTGCCTCGTGTCGTCCTGGACGATCATGAAGGACCACTTGTCGTCGGCCATGTGGTAGTGGCGCCCCTTGTGCGGAAGCAGGTCGAAGAGCGCGTCGCAGCGAAAGAGCGCCTGGCAGAGGCGCCGGCGCGTCTCGCCCTGCAGCTCGATCCCGAGCTCCTGACGCACCACGCTCGCGCCGCCGTCGCAGCCTGCGAGGAACCTGCAGCGGACCTCCAACTTGCGCCCTGCGGGGTCCACCACGTCGGCGGTGACCCCGTCGTCGTCCTGGTGAAAGCCCACGAGCTCGTGGCCAAAGCGCACCGACACCCCGGGCGTCGCCTCGGCGATGCGGCGGAGCACCGGCTCGAGCGTGTACTGGGAGATCAGCTGGTAGGGCTCGAGGGGCAACGACCCGTCGTTCACCGCGAGGATCTTCTCCTTGTACTCCTTCACCGAGGGGTAGCGGTGGTGGACCAGCGGTGGATCGAGCACCGAACCGATGCAGATGAACACGTCCATCGGCACCCACTCCGGCAAGCCCGCGCGACGTACCTCGTCGGCGATCCCCATCCGCCGAAAGTTCTCCATCGTCCGTGGGTTGCACCGCTCCATCTTCGGGAGCCGGCCAGGGGCCTCACGCTTGTCGATCAGCAGGCAACGCACGCCCTGCTGGCCGAGCTCGATCGCCAGGGTCAACCCGACCGGTCCTCCGCCGACGATCAGCACCTGTGGTGCCGGTGGGAGCACGCCGCTCGCCCCGGGCCCATGACCTCGCTCCTCGGATCGGTGTCCGGCAGGCCGGCGCTCGGCGGATCGGCGCTCGCCGTCAGTGCATGTAGGCGCCACCGTCGACCACCATCGTCTGTCCGGTCATGAAGTCGCTGTCGGCCGACGCCAAGAAGGCGACCGCGCCGACGAGATCGCTCGGAGTCTCGACACGGCCCAACGGACGTTCCGCTACCGCCCGCTCGCGTGCGACCTGCAACTGGGCCTCGCTGAAGCTCTCGGTCACCGTCAAGCCGGGCGCGATGCAGTTCACGCGCACCCCGGAGGGGCCGACGACCCGGGCGAGCGTCCTCGTCAGCCCCAGGATCGCAGCTTTCGACGCGACGTAGTGGATCATGTCCCCGCCCGACCCCTTGAACACGGTCCCAGAGCTGACGTTGATGATCTTCCCGTAGCCCTGCTCGACCATCTCCGGCAGCAGCTCGCGGATGCACAGCCACGTCCCGATCACGTTCACGCGCAGGACCGCCTCGAACTGCTCGACCGTCAGGCTGCCAAGGTCGTCGCCGTGGCTGACCGGGAACTTGGCGAACATCGCGGCGTTGTTCACCAGGACGTCGATCCTCCCGAACGCCTCGCGGGCGGCATCGTGCATCTCCCTGACGGACCCCTCTTGCGCGACGTCGACCGCGACGCCGAGCGCGTCGGCACCCGAGTCGCGCAGCTCTCTCGCCACCGAGTCGGCAGCGGAGGCGTCGATGTCGGCGACGACGACGTTGGCTCCCTCTGTCGCAAGACGCCGCGCGTACGCGCTGCCGATGCCGTGCCCCGCCCCGGTGACGAGAGCACTCCTGCCGCTCAGGCGGCGAGCCGTCACCGGCGCCGCTGCGCGCATGGTGGTCTCCTCCCGCTTGCCCGCGACGCGGACGCTGACGTCCAGCTCGTGCCTGCGCTCGTCCTCACGGTCGTCAGCCGAGCACCACGTCGAGGTGCCGAAAGCCTCTCAGCACGTTGTGGAGCTTGCGCTCTGCCGAGACCAGACGGATGGTCGACACCCGCTCGACCAACGCCCGCAGGACCCCCTGCAGCTCGGCCTTCGCCAGGAACTGGCCTGCGCAGCTGTGGACGCCGTAGCCGAACGCGACGTGGTCCGCCGCGGCACGCCCGACGTCGAAGCGGGCGGGGTCCTGCCACTTTCGCTCGTCACGGTTGGCCGACCCGAACAGCACCAGCACCCGCGACCCCCGTGGCACGATCGTGTCGCCCAGGCGGCCTGTCACCCTGGCGAGCCGCGTGAAGCTCTGGATCGGCGACTCCACCCGTAGCACCTCGTTGGCCGCACCGGAGACGAGCGATGGGTCCGAGCGCAGCATCGACCACTGGTCCGGGAAGCGAGCGAGCAGCCACACCGCCGAGCTGATGGCGTTGACGGTGGTGTCGATGCCGGCGGTCGCGTACGCGAACAGCAGCGACCGGCACTGGTCGGCACTGATGCGGCCCTGGTCCTTGGCGTCGTGGATCGCCGCGCCGAGCCCGCCCGGTGCCAGCCGCTCCCGGGTGGCCATCGTGTCGAGGTACTCCCAGATCGACTCGAGCTTCGGGATCGACTCCCGGGTGCGCTGGTTCATCGGGCCGAAGGTGTTGAACGAGGCGTCCACCCACTCGAGCAGCCCTTCGCGGCCCTCCTCGGCGAAGCCCACGAGGTCGCCGACGATCCTGAGCGGCAGCGGCTGCGCCAGCCGCGCGACGACGTCGCCTCCTCCGGTCTCGAGGAGCCCGTCGACGAGGTCGGCTGCCACCTGGTCGATGCGGCCCTGCAGCTCCCGCACCGAACGGGCGCTCATCTGGGGAGCGAGCACGTCCCGCAGCTCGTCGTGCGCGGGCGGATCGGTGCTGATGATGTTGGTGGCCCGCAGCCCGTTGACCCCGGGGTCGATCGCCGTCCCCCACGCCGACGAGTAGGTGTGCCAGTCCTTCAGCACCTCTCGCACGTGCGCGTCGCGGGACACGATCCACACACCGTAACGGCGTGTCTCGACGACGCCCAGGTCCCGTAGCACCTGGTATGCAGGGTACGGGTCGAGCAGGACCTCGTCGGAGAACAGGTCCAGGTCTGGGGCAAGCACGACGCCCATCTCGATCACCCCTTCACGCCGACGCCGCCGTCCGAGTGGACCACGCTGCCGGTCACCCCCCGGGATCGCTCCGAGGCCAGGAAGACGTAGCTCCACGCGTGGTCCCGCCCCGACAGGGCCACGTCCAGCGGCACGCGCGCCGCCAGCTCCGCCTCCCGACCCGGGGCGTCGGCGAGGCGTTGGCCTTCGAGCCCGAGGGCACGAAGCCCCCGGAGGTCGGTGCCGAGGGTCCCCCCCGGCGCCACGCCGTTCACCCTGACCTTCGGGGCGAGCTCGTGGGCGAGCGCGGTCACCAGGCCGCGCACCGCGAACTTGGAGGACACGTACAAGACGCCCCCGCGGCCCGGGTAGTAGGCCGAGGTGGACTCGGTGAGCACGACCGAGCCACCGCCGTGCTGCAACAAGGGCAAGGCGGCCTTCACCGAGTGGAGGTGGCTCTTCACGTTGGTCCGGAACATCTCGTCGAACGCCGCGTCGAGCACGGCCACGTCCAGGTCTCCAAGGCCCCGGTAGAAGTCGAAGATCCCGACGCAGTTGACCAGGACGTCCAGGCCGCCCAGGTGCTCCGACGCCTCCGCCACCGCCGCCTCGTTGGCCGCTCGGGTGGTGGCGTCACCCACCACCACCCTCACCTCCGGGTGCTCCTGGCGGATCGCGTCGCACTTGCGGGGGTCCAGCTCGAGCACCACGGCGGCTGCGCCCTCCTGGACGAACGCGTCCAGCACCGCCCGGCCGATCCCCGAGCCTGCACCCACGACGAGTGCCCGGCGCCCAGCAAGCCAGCCGCTCACCGTTCGCCGAGGTCCAACGGCTCCGAGGGGTGCGCGATCATCGCGGAGAAGACCTCGGGCGTCTGCCAGGTCAGCGCTTCCAGCTCGAGCGGGCACAACGCGATCGATCGCCCGGCGCGGGGCACCCTGACGAGCAGGCGGACGCCGTTTCGCGTCTCGAGCCGCTGCACCAGCACCTCGGCGAACTCGTTGGCCACCGTGATGACCGGGCCGACCGGGGTGGCCGAGGCCGGGCGCTCAAGAACGCCGTCCGCAGGCGCGTCGTCTGCAGGAACGCCGTCTGCAGGAACACCGTTCGCAGGAGGGTCGTCTGCGGGAGCATCGTCTGCAGGAACGCCGCTCACAGGAACACCGCCAGGTTCTGCATGCGCAGCACCGACTCGTCCACGAAGACCTCCCTGCGGGCGAGCCGCCAGCCTCCGTCCGTGCGCCGCAGGACGTCCTCGCGGCCAGCGGACAGGAAGGCAGGGGGCTGGACGTCCCCGCGGCTGCGGAAGAGCAGCACCGCCGACTCGACGAAGAGCTCGTCGTCGGCCTGCATCGGCGACGTCCGGATGTTCGTGACGTGGTGGCGGAGCCGGGAGGGAGGATCCTCGGTCCACGCGTGCTCGGTCAAGAACCGGCGCACCCGGCGCTCCAGCATGTAGCGGTCCTCTGCGAAGTGGTCCATCCCCGGGGAGGTGTCGAACCCGCTCGCCCGACCCGTCGACACCCGCACCGGCATCCGGTACCACACGTCGTCGGTCAGGAGCGACAGCCACTCCTCGTAGCGCTGACGGTCCAGCAGGTACGCCTCGTCGACGAGGAAACGGCTCGCCACGAGGTGCCGGGGGTCGTCGAAGGGAAGCGACGGCATCTGGCGCCGGTCGACCTGCGCGCTCAAGAGTCCTCTCCTTCTCCTTGGCCTGCTTCGTCCGCTGCCACGCGCCGGCCGAGCGTGGTGCGGCTCATGCCTGGCATAGGACGTTCGAGCAGGTCCGCCCATCTGGAAAGCAGCGCTCGCTGGTTGTACTCCCCGTAGCCGACGTAGGCCGTGCCGGTCCCGTGGTAGCCCGCGACCGGGGGGTGGAGCGGCTTGCCAGCGGCGTCGAGACCCATACGGCTGTTCAGCAGCAGTCGACGGGCCATGGCACCGCCGGCCGTGGCGGTGATCGAGACCCAGTTCTCCACATCGTCCTGCTCGAACATCCCGCTGCTGCCGAAGCACATGAGGTACGCCTTGTACGACCGCTCCTTGAACTCCTGGGGAGCGTTCACGTCGACGGCGAACCACGAGTGGACCTCGGTCTCCGACGCGGAGATCGGCTGCCAGGTGCGCAGGCTGATGAACGGATAGACGCGGTCTTCGTCTGCGGTGACCCGAGGCCAGTTGTGGACGAGGCTCAGGTTCGGGAAGAGGGTGGACGCCGAGACCATGAAGCCGTCCTCGCTCACCATCTGGCGCTGCCGCTCCGACCAGGTGCGGCGCATGCGCTCCACCATCTCAGGCGGATAGCCGACGTAGGCGAGCCGCTCCTCGAAGGTCCCCGACGGCAGCTTGTAGGTGGTCCCCCCGCCGACGTCGGCCCAGTAGAGGGCCCCCTCCTTGCGCTTGTTCGCCTTGGGCTCACGGAACAGGCCGATCTCCACCACGCTGATGTGGGTCTGGGGCGTGTGGTAGCTGTCGCCCGCGAAGTTCTCCGCGCCGATCTTCCAGTTGGCGGCGATCCTCCAACGCTGCGGACCGTGCAGCTCGATCCCTTCGGGGCTCTGGCGCGTGTAGAGGTCGAGGTAGTACGCGTAGTCGCCGAGATAGGTCCGCAGCGGAACCGGCGAGGGGTCGAGGTTCACGAAGATGAGGCCGTTGTAGGTGTCGAGCGCAGGGGCGGGGAGCAGCCTTTGGCCGTGCCGGGCGAACCCCTCCTCGCCGCCGTAGCCCTCCACGTGGAACGGCAGGCCGAACAGCCGTCCGTCGTTGCGGTACGACCACCCGTGGTACGGGCAGCGGAAGTGCGACGCGTTGCCCATCTCCGCTCGGCACACCTGCATCCCACGATGCAGGCACATGTTGAACATTGCCCGCACCACCCCGTCCTCGCCCCGGGCGACGATGAAGGAGTCCTGGAGGACCCGGCGGACCACGTAGTCGCCGGGCGAAGGGATCTCGGACTCGTGGGCCACGAAGATCCAGCTCCGCCCGAAGATGCGCTCCTTCTCCAGCGAGAAGATCTCTTCGTCGTTGTAGACATGGGCTGGGACGAACCCCTGGCGCACCTGTGCGAGCAGTTCCGACAGGTCAGCAGGGTTGTCAGCATGGTGAACGGCCACTTCGGCTCCTTGTCTCAGGCGGTCTGAGTCTCAGGTGGTCTGAGGTGGCGGACCCGCCGGCGGTCACCGGGCGCCTCGGGGCTCCGGCAGGTCCATGGAAGGCGTGAGACCCCGCTTCGACAGCTCCTCCACGTAGAGACGGTGGATGCGGGGGTCCTGGTCCTCGTACTCGATCTGGCGTCCGCCGTCCCGCACGCTCACGTCCATGCCCATGAACGTCCGGACCTTGTCCTCGGAGAACGGGTAGCGCAGACCACCGAACGCCACCGCGAGGTAGCGCGCGGGCTCCGGACTGACGTTGAAGTGCTGGTGGTACATGCCGTCCGGCGGCGCGTACAGGACGCCATGGCGCCAGTCGACACGCCGGAAGTCTTCGTCCCCCTCGTACCACAGCAGCGAGTACCCCTCCCCGGTCACTGCGAAGATGTGGAAGTCGGCCCCGTGGCGATGCGCCTTCTTGTAGGTGCCGACTGGCATCTCCGAGACGTGGGCGTGCATGGTGCCGTCGGCCAGGACGAACATCATGTTGCTCCCGCCTGCGCCGCGTGCCTTCCATCCCTGCAGCTCGAACGCGCTCAGGTCCGGGACGAAGTTGGTCACCCACATGTGCCGACCCGGTCTCACCGGGACGAAGTCCCCCTCGCCGCCGAAGTGGCGGCCCTCACCCATGCGAGCGTCGAAGTCGGCGTGGTTGTCGAAGAGGAAGCGCTCGTTGCGGAACGTCTTCATCATCATCGGGAGGTTGCTCGTCGTGGCGAACCGGACCGGTCTGGTCCCCTCGGCGTTGAAGTGGCGGTAGCGCACGTTGAGCGGCAGGGCGAACATGCTCTTCGGACCCCACTCGAAGCTGTGGCGCAGGGAGCCGTCCGCGGACTCGACGGTCGTCGTGCCGTGCCCGGAGAGGACGTAGACGACCTCTTCGAACAGGTGGCGCTGGGGCTCGGCGCTTGCCCCGGGAGCCAGCTCGACCACCGTCACAGCGATGAAGTCGCCGCGTCCTTTCAGGTGGACGAAGGCCGCGTCGGCCCCGAGCCGATCCCACGGCTTCAGCTCCAGCGCCGCCAGGTCGACGCCGAAGTCCTCCACCACCGGGATCCCCTGGGCGCTCGCCCACTCGAGGTACGGGTCGCGAAGGAACGTCACCCCCTCCTTCTGGGAGGCGTCGATCAGCTCTGGGTCGGCGACGTCGGTCATCGAACCTCCTCTTCGCTCGTCTCTCCGCCCGGGGCGACCCGGCCCATGAACAGGCACGTGTAGAAGGCCCGCCACACCACCTCTGCGTCTTCGATCCCCGCGGACGCGAACCCCGCGAGGTGGTCCTCCGCGCTCGCCAGGGGATAGTCGTGGTGGTGCGTCGGTCCGTCGTGGCTCGACGGCACGAATTGCGGGCGCACAGCGCGGAGCCGTCGATCCCACTCGACGCTCGGGCCGATGTGGTCGAGGTTCACGAGCCATCCGCCAGGGGCGAGCAGGCGCGAGGCCGACGAGTAGAACTCGTGCAGCTGGTCCCGGTCGAGGTGGTGCGCGGCGCGGGAGGTGATCACGACGTCGACGCCGTCCGGCAGACCGATGGCCGCGAGGTCCCGCATGTCGCCGAGACGGAACTCGACCCGGTGGCCGAACCTGGAAAGGCGCTTGCGCGCTTCGCCGAGCATGGGGCCCGACACGTCGAGCCAGATGCCCCGGGCAGAGGGGAGCCGGTCCAAGAACGCAGCCAGGAAGCCGCCGGGACCGCTGCCCACATCGATCACGGTCGTCGCTGT
>JAJYXS010000013.1 GCA_021801615.1 Actinomycetes bacterium | reverse complement strand
AAGTCGTCGGCGCGCAGCTGCGTCAGCTCGCCACGCCCGGCACCTGAGCTTCCCCGGCCTCGAGGTCGCTCAGCACGTCCCTCAGCGTCTGGTCGAGCGAGATGCGGGGCGTCCAACCGGTGGCCTTTGCGAGTCGCGACGGGTCGCCCCGAAGCACCGGGGTGTCGACCGGCCTGACGAGGTCCGGGTCTACGACCATCCGGAGCTCCACTCCCGCGAGCGCCATCAGGCGCAGAGCGACGTCTTCGATGGAGACGTCGTGGCCCGAGCAGACGTTGTAGACACCCCCGGGCTCCGCCAGTTCGACGAGGAGACGGTAGGCCCGCACCACGTCGCGCACGTCGGTGAAATCGCGCCGCGTCGTGACGGTGCCGACGGCGAGCTCCCCGGTTCCGGCCCTTCGTGCCTCGAGCACGCGACGCGCGAGGGCCGGAACGGCGAAGGTCGCCGCCTGCCCGGGACCGACATGGTTGAAGGGCCTCACCACCACCACTCGCTGTCCGTAGCCGCGCCACGCTTGGAGCGCGACCTGCTCCGCCGCTGCCTTCGACGCCGCGTACGGCGTCGCGGGACGAAGCGGCGCGTCCTCTGCGACCGGGAGCTCCTCGGGCGCAAGCGCTCCGTACACCTCGGCCGAGCTCACGACGAGCACGGTCGCCTCAGGAGCGGTCCGGCGCACCGCCGCGAGCAGCGCCGCAGTGCCGAGCGCGTTCACCCGGAGCACCTCCAGGGGCTCTCGCCACGAGTCGCCGACGTGCGCACGCGCGGCGAGGTGGTAGACGGCATCGGGGCGCGATGCCTCCAGTGAGCGCGCGAGCGCCTGCTCGTCGGTGACGTCGGTCTCGGCGTCGACGACCGTGACGTCGTCGCCGCGTCCGGCGAGCTCCGAGGTGAGCCAGCGCCCGACGAACCCCCGGCCACCGGTCACGAACGCGCGCACGGACGACGACCCTACGCGCCCTGCGCGATCCGGTACGCCTCGACGTGACGCAACGCGCTCGCCTCCCAGGTGAAGGCCGCGGCCCGGGCGATGCCGGCCTCACGGCGCCGCGATGCCCCGGCGCCGCCCGCGCCCTGCAGCACACCGGCGAGCGCGTCCGCGAGCCCCTCGTGGTCGCCGGGCATGACGAGCGTCGCGGCGTCGCCGGCCAGCTCGGCCATGGCGGTGCCCCTCGTGGTGACGAGCGGCGCGCCGCACGCCAACGCCTCGAGCGCAGGAAGGCCGAAGCCCTCGGCGAGCGAAGGGTACGCGACGACGGCCGCCTTGCGCAGGAGCGCGGGGACCGCGTCGTCGGGCACGTAGCCGGTCAAGGTGAGCCGGTCCCGGTGGCGCATCGTCGCCAGTGCCTCTTCGAGGGGACCCGAGCCCCACCCGTGCCGTCCCGCGAGCACGAGCGTCACCTCGCGCTCTTCGTCTGCGAGCTCGGAGAACGCGCGGACGAGCGTGGGGACGTCCTTGCGCGGCTCGAGCGTGCCGAGGAACAGGATGAACCGGCGCCGGGGATCGATCCCGAGCCGATGCAACACCGCGTCGTCTGACCCCGGTGCAGGCGGGTCCGGACGGAAGCGCCGGTGGTCGACACCGTGCGGCGCGATGACGACGGGCGCGCTGACCGCGCATGCCGAAGTCAGCGCACGCGCAGTCGTCTCGCTGACGCACACGAGGGCGCCCGCACGGCGCGCGGCGACCCGGATCGCCCGGCGGAAGAACCGCGCCTTCGCCGGCTCGTGCCACTCCGGGTGGTCGAAGAACGTGCAGTCGTGGATCGTGACGACGACGGGGAGGCGCGAGCGCTCGGGCATCGTGTAGTGGGGACCGTGGTGCACGTCGGGCCTCGCGCGGCCCAGCACACCAGGAAGGACGAGCTGCTCCCATGCCAGGCGCAGCGGCCTCGGGGACGGCGCCGCCGCCAGGACGTCCGCCCGCCCTCCGGTGAGGCGCCGCCAACGCGCCGCATCCGTCCGACGCGCGACGACGACGAGCCGGAGCTCCTCGAGGGCGGCGAGCGCGGCAGCGAGCTCGACCGCGTAGCGTCCGGCGCCGGCGGGAGAAGACGGAACCGCGCTGACGTCGAGGGAGACGTTCACGTGACGGACTTCACGTGACGGACTCCCACCATGCGACGTGGGCCTCGGCCGAGGTCCTCCACCTGAACGGCGCTGCGTGCATCCTCCCGTTCGCCACGAGCGCGCCGCGCAGCGCGTCGTCGCCGGACGCGAGCACGAGAGCTCCGGCGATCTCGTCGAGTGTCGTGGGGTCGACCAGCAGTGCGACCGTCCTCGCGCCCTCGGGCTGTCCCTGGGCGCCTGCGGATGCCGCGACGTCCGGCACAGTGACGCTCGGCACCGTGACGCTCGGCAGCGTGACGCTCGGCACCGTGACGCTCGGCACCGTGACGCTCGGCACCGTGACGCTCGCCACCACCGGCACACCGCATGCCATCGCCTCGAGGGGCGGCAGGCCGAACCCTTCCGCCAGAGGGACGTAGGCGAACGCACGCGCGCTCGCGTACAGGCCGGCGAGCACCGCGTCGCCGACGGCGCCGGCCGCGACGACTCCCTCGACGCGCCCGACGCCCGCGTCGCCCCAGCCGGGAGGGCCGACGACGACGAGCTGCCATGGCCCCGCGAGCGACGGACGGGCGCGCGCGAACGCGGCGATCAGGCGGCGAAGGTTCTTCCTCGGCTCGAGGGTCGCCGCGGCGAGCAGGTACCCTTCGGTCACGCCGAGCCGACGCAGGAGCGACGCGGCACCCGCGTGGTCCGGCTTCGGGAGATGGTCCACGCCGTGGGGGATCACCTGCACGCGACGGCGATCCGCGCCGGCCGCGCCGAGCGCGTCGGCGACCGGTCCGGAGGGCACGACGAACGCGTCGGCGCGCTCGAGGGCTCGTCCGAGCGCTGCCTCGTGCCAGCGCAGCCCACGAGACGTGCTGGTGCCGGGATGCGTGCGCCAGGCGAGGTCGTGAACGGTGACGACGAGCGCGGGCCCGCCGCGGGAGCGCCGCGGACGCACGGGCGGCGAGGCAAGGGAGACCGAGTGGACAAGGCGCGCCGAGCGTACGGGGGCGAGACCCCGGTCCCAGGCGGCCACGAGGAAGGGCGCAGGCAGCGCCGAGGTGCGCAGAGGGAACCCCCATGCCGACAGCGGATCCGCGACCCCTCCGCGATGGCGGCTCGCGACCAGCTCGACGGGAGGTCGGCCGATCTCTCGAAGGCCGTCGAGCAGGCCCCTCGCGTAGCGCCCGATGCCGCCGGGAACCCGACGGCGCAGCTGCTCGACGGCGACGACCACCCGCTCGGTCATTTGCCTGCCGCAGCCCGGTACAGGTCCACCAGGCCTTGCGCGCACGTGTCCCAGTCGAACACCGCCGCACGTGCAAGGCCGCGCGCGCTCAGGTCCGCTGCGGTCCGGTGGGAGTCGACGACCGAGGCGATGGCTTCGGCGAGCGCGTCCCGGTCGCGTGGCTCCACGAGCAGCGCACCGCCGTCCAGCACCTCTCCGAGCGCGCCCGCACGCGTCGCGACCACCGGCGTCCCCGCGGACATGGCCTGCAGCGGCGGATACCCGAACCCCTCGTACAGCGACGGGTACACGAGGACCGCAGCGCCGCGGATCAGGCCCGAGAGCGTCGCGGCGTCGACCCAGCCGGTGCGCACGACGCGCGCCCGTGCCCGAGCGGCGTCCAGCGCACCCTCGAGCGCCGCGCTGCCCCAGCCTGCAGGACCGGCGAGCACGAGCCCGAGGTCCGCTCGGTCCTGCGCGAGCAGGTCGAAAGCCGCGACGAGGCCGGGCAGGTCCTTGCGCGGCTCCGCGGTGCCGACGGCAAGCACGTAGCGCGCCATTCCCGGCCGCAGGTACCTGGAGGGCGCGTCCTCGTCGGGCGGCGGGAGCGGTGGGACCCCGGAAGCGACGGGGCGCACGCGCGAAGGGTCGGCGCGGAAAACCTCGACCACCTCCTCGGCCACCGACTTCGAATGGGTGTGCACCCACGCGCCACGCGCAAGGGCGCGGCGCACGAGGTTCGGGTACGCAAGCGTGGCCCGGTCGCACAGCTCGGGGTAGCGCACCGTCGTGAGGTCGTGCACCGTGACGACCCTGGCGGCTCTGCGGGTGGGCGGCACGACGTAGTTCGTCCCGTGGACCACGTCCACCGGCCCCACGAACCGCTCCAACGGCGGCCATTCCGCCCGGCGCCACGACGCGTGGAGCGGGCGTGCCGGCATCGCGCGCCGCGCCAGCGCGACGCCATTCGGCACGCGCCCGTCGATCGCGTGCCGCCTGCGCCAGCTGACCGCGAACACGCTCGCCGCGACGTCCGCGCGCCGTGACAACCCGTCGAGCACGCCCGCGCAGAAGGCACCGACGCCCGTCGGTCTTCCGATGAGCGGGGTCGCGTCGAGCGCGACGCGCAACCCGTCAGCCACGCGCCGCTCCTTTTGTTGCTTTTGCGCGTTGTGCGCGCTCTCCCAGTGTGCCGAGAACCGCGTCGGAGAGCACCGGCCACGCGTCGACGGCCCACGGCCCGAAGCTGCGGTCGCACAGCACCCCGCAGGCGGCGCGCGCTGCGGGGTCGACCCACAGGAAAGACCCGGATCGTCCGAAGTGACCGAAGGTCCCCGGGCTGTTGCGCGAGCCGGTCCAGTGCGGGTGCTTCGCGTCGCGAAGCTCGAACCCGAGCCCCCAATCGTTCGGGTCCTGTCGCCCGAACCCCGGCAGGACGCCTGCCAAGCCCGGGAAGGCGACGGCGGTCGCGGCGGCCAGGGTCTCAGGGGCCACGACGCGCGGCGCGAGCAGCTCAGCGCCGAGCTCGAGCAGGTCCGAGAGCGTGCCTTCGACCCCGTGCGCGAGCGAGGCGCCGGACGCGAGACGTGCACCGGTCATCCCGGCCGGCGCGAAGACCGCAGCTGCGACGTACTCGCACGCAGGCATGCCCGCGCGCTCGGCGAGCAGGTCGCCGAGCACCTCGTACCCTGCGTTCGAGTAGATGCGCCTCCTCGCGGGCGGCGCGATCGCCTCGCGACGGTCCGGCGCGAGGCCCGAGGCGTGCGCGAGCAGGTGCGCCACGGTGGCACCGGGTGGGCCCGCCGGGTCGGAGAGGGCGAGCGTCCCCTCCTCGACGGCCACCAACACCGCCAGAGCGGTGCAGAGCTTCGTCAGCGACGCCCAAGGGTACCTCCGGCCGGGGTCGCCCGTCGCGCCGGCCAAGAGGACACCCGGCCGGAGCTCCTCCTCGCCGACACGAGCGGCGGAGCGGTCGCCACCGGTTCCGACGAGCACGCCCGCCGCAGCGCGCGCATGCCAGCCGGCCACGAGATCGAGGGACTGCATGGACAAGCGAGCGTACCGTCAGCCTGTCGCCGAGCAGACCCTTTAGGCTGGGGCGGTGCTCGTAGCCCTCGCCGGAGGTGTGGGTGGCGCACGCCTCCTCTCTGGGCTCGTGCAGGTGGTCGATCCCGCGGAGGTCACGGCCGTCGTGAACACGGGCGACGACATGACGCTCCACGGGCTCCACATCAGTCCGGACATCGACACCGTCGTCTACACGTTGGCGGGCGTGCACAATCGTTCGACCGGGTGGGGAGTCGCGACAGAGAGCTGGAACGTCATGGACGAGCTGGAGCGGCTCGGCGGCGAGACCTGGTTCCGCCTCGGCGACCGCGACCTCGCCACCCACCTGTACCGCACCCAGCGCCTCGGCGAGGGCGCCCGGCTCCACGAGGTGACGACCGAGCTCGCCCGTGCCCGTGGAGTGGAGGTGCGCGTCCTGCCGATGTCCGACGACGCGGTGCGCACCAGGCTGGTCCTCGCCGAGAGCGCAGGCGGCGTCGCGGCGGGCACCGAGGTGGCGTTCCAGCACTACTTCGTCGGGCTCCGCCACGCGGTCACGGTGAGCTCCGTGCGCTTCGACGGCGTGGCGGAGGCAAGCCCCGCGCCCGGGGTGCTCGACGCGATCGGCGAGGCCGAGGCGGTGGTCGTGTGCCCCTCGAACCCGGTGGTCTCGATCGGGCCGATCCTCGCCGTCCCTGGCGTGCGCAAGGCGCTCGTGGCACGCCGCGAGCAGGTCGTCGCGGTATCGCCGATCGTCGCGGGCGCCGCGCTGAAAGGGCCGGCGGACCGGCTCCTCGTCGAGCTGGGCCATGAGTCGACCGTCGTAGGCGTCGCGCGCCTGCACGCGGAATGGGTAGGAACCCTCGTGATCGACGAGCGGGACGCGCACCTGAAAGACGCCGTCGAGGCCCAGGGGGTCCGGGCCGTCGTCGCACCCACGATCATGTCGAGCCCGCAGGTTGCCGGCTCGCTCGCCGCCGTGGTGCTCGATGCCGCTCGATGAGGCCCGCGCGCTGCGCGTGCACGGGGTGCTCGGCATCGGCGAGGTCCGTCCCGGCGACGACGTGGGCGCGCTGCTGGCTGCGGCGCTCGGCCCTCCTGGCGAAGGGGGCCTTCTTCGTGAGGGCGACGTCGTGGTCGTCACCCAGAAGATCGTCTCGAAAGCCGAAGACCGCCTGGTCGCCGTCGACCACCGCGACCCGGGGGCCAAGCAGGCGGTGGTCGAGGCGGAGTCCGTTCGCGTGCTACGCCGTCGGGGCGACCTGCTCATCACCGAGACCGCGCACGGCTTCGTCTGCGCGAACGCGGGGGTCGACCTCTCGAACGTCGGCGAGGGCTGGGCGGCGCTCCTCCCTGTCGACCCCGACCGCTCCGCGAGACGGATCCGAGCAGAGCTTCGGCGCCGCCTCGGGGTGGTGGTGGGCGTCGTGGTCTCCGACACCTTCGGGCGCACGTGGCGCCGGGGGGTGACGGACGTGGCCATCGGCGCCGCCGGGGTAGCCGCAGTCGTCGACCTGCGGGGAACGTTCGACGCGACCGGCCACGAGCTCGTGGCGACCCAGGTGTGCGTCGCCGACGAGCTCGCAGCGGCCGCGGAGCTCGTGATGGGCAAGGACCGCGGGATACCCGCGGCCGTCATCCGGGGCGTGCCGTCCTCGTGGCTGCGCGACGGGTCGGTCCGTGAAGAGATCGTGCGCGAGCCGGCAGAGGACTTGTTCCGCTGAGGCCGAACGCGGCCGACCGGCGTCGCCGTGCGCGAGCTACGCGTACGTCATCGGTCGGCGTGCGTCATCTTTCGCTCGAATGGAGCTTGGATCCTTCGGGGGCAGCTCCGCGACGCCTCGCCTCTTCGAGGACGACGGCGCAGCCCTCCTCGATCGAGGTCCACGGCCGCCACCCCAGATGGATCGCGGCGCGCCGGGCGTCGAGCGCGCTGCGACGGACCTCCCCCGGGTGGGCGGGGACGTGGCGGACTTCGGGCACGACGCCCGCGATTGCGGACATCGTGGCGAGGAGCTCGTTCACCGAGGTCTCCTTCCCGGTCCCGATGTTGCAGACGAGCCCTCCGCCCTTCGTCGCAGCCCGGGCGAACGCGTCGACCACGTCGTCGACGTAGACGTAGTCGCGGGTCTGGTGGCCGTCACCGAAGACCGTAACAGGCGAGCCGGTCGCCAGCGCCCGGGCGAAAATGGCGACCACGCCGGCTTCGGCGTAGGGATCCTGGCGCGGCCCGTAGACGTTCGCGAGCGCGAGCGCTGAGAACTCGAGCGCGTACAAGTCCCTGTACGCGACGAGGTAGTCGATGACCGCCTTCTTCCCGACGCCGTAGGGCGAGAGCGGCCGGTGCGGATGGGACTCGCCGATCGGAAGCTCCGCTTCGTCCGGCTCGCCGTAGAGGGAGCCTCCGCTCGCCGCGTACACGACCCTGTCGGTGCCGGCGGCCCGTGCGCCCTCCAGCACGCGCAGGCTCCCCAGGACGTTCACGTCCGCGTCGAGCACCGGGTCGGCGATCGACAGGCGTGCGTCGACCCGCGCCGCCAGGTGGAAGATCACCGCGGGGCGGCGACGGAGGATCAGCTCGGTCGTCTCCGGAAGGCGGACGTCGAGCTGGTGGATCGTGAGCGCGCGCCCGCCGATCGCGCGCGCTTCGGTCAGGTTCGTGAGCGAGCCGCTCGACAGATCGTCGACCACGTCGACGTCGTGGCCCTCCGCCAACAACCGGTCGACCAGCGCCGACCCGATGAACCCGGCGCCGCCGGTGACCATCGCCCGCATGGCGCCACATCTTGCACGGTCAGCCCGGCACGCGCTCTCCGGCCACGACCGCCCCTGCGCCGACGGACGCACGGTGTCCCAGCACCGACAGAGGACGCACGTCGCCTCGCGCGCCGACGCACGAGCCGGGACCGAGGATCGAGCCCGTCACCGTCGCGCCCCAACCCACCATCGCCCCGGCGAGCAGCACGGACCCGACGACCCGCGCACCTGAGGCGATCACGCAGCCGCGGCCCACGACCGCCTTCTCGACCAGCGCGCCGGGGCAGACGAGCGCGCCGTCGCCGAGGAGCGCGGGTCCGCGAACCTCGCCTTGGACCCTCGGGGAGCCGACGAGCCAGACGCCACCTCCGGCGTCCTTCGCACCGGGGGCGGGCGGCCCTGGACGGCGGCCCTCCAGGAGGTCCCAATGCGCCTTGAGGTACGTCTCGGGCGTCCCGGCGTCGAGCCAGTACGAGGAGTCGGCCAGCGCGTAGAGCGTGCCGTCGGCCACCATCGCAGGGAACGTCTCGCGCTCGACGGAGACCTGCCTTCCCTCGGGCACCCGATCGAGGAACGACGGCTCGAGCACGTAGGTTCCAGCGTTCACGAGGTGCGTGGGTGCTTCCTCCCTCGCTGGCTTCTCGACGAACGCGCGCACGCGACCCGTCTCGTCGGTCGGCACCACGCCGAACGTCGAGGGATCGTCCACGGGGTGCAACGAGATCGACCCCTCGGCGCCGCGGGCCCGATGGAACTCGAGCAGCGCGCCGAGGTCCATGTCGGTCAGCACGTCGCCGTTCGCGACGACGAAGGTGCCGTCGATCTGCGCGCTGAGCGCTGAGAACCGGATCGCACCGGCGGTGCCAAGGGGCTTCGCCTCGATTGCGTAGGAAAGGCGGACGCCCGCTGCGACGCCGTCGGGGTACGCCTTCATGAAGGCGTCCGGAAGGTACCCGAGCGAAAGGACCACCTCGTCGATGCCATGGCGCCCGAGCTGGCCCAGCACCCTCTCGATCATCGGCTGCTCCACGACGGGCAGCATCTGCTTCGGCACCGACAGCGTGAGCGGGCGGAGGCGCGTCCCTTCGCCCCCGACGAGCACGACCGCCTTCACGTTCGCAGTTTCTACTTCGCCTTCGTCGTGCTGGTGGTCGACGGCTTGGGAGCGGTCGTGGTCGAGGGGGTCGGCGTGGTGCCGGACACCGGCGTGGTGGTCTTCGTCGACGAAGAGGAGCTCGGCGTGGACGTGGACGTCGGCGCGGTGGTCGTAGTGGTCGAGGAGGCACCGGTCGAGGCGTCCAGGAGCGCGGTCACGATGGTGCCGCTGGGCTTGGGCAGCTTCGTTCCCGCGGGAACGAAACCGATCGTGATGAGCTGGTCGTTGGTGAATGGCAGTGTGGCCGGGTTCCCATGGACGGTCGACGCCTTCTGCTTCGACGAGAAGGCGTTCGGCCAGTAGGTCACCTGCACCTGGGCCTTCTTCCCGGCGTCCTTGGTGCCCGAGGGGCACTTCTCGCCGCTCCGATAGGTCGTCCCCGAAAGGGATCTAGCCTTCTTGGCCGACGCCGAGCCCTTGGAGCTGGTGGAGCCGGCCGAGCCCTTGGGGCTGGTGGAGCCGGCCGAGCCCTTGGGGCTGGTGGAGCCGGCCGAGCTGGTGGAGCCGGCCGAGCTGGTGGAGCTGGTGGAGCCCTTGGGGCTGGTGGAGCTGCTGGGGGACGACGCCGAGGAGGGCAAGTGGAGCGCCGAGGCGGTCAGCCTGAGCCCTTGATAGGACGAGACGAACTTCCCGAGCACCGCGTTGTGGCCGGCGTCCTTTGTTGTCTTGGGCGAGATCACGATCACGCCGTTCCCGAGCGTGTAGAAGGATTGCGTTGTCGCGTCCAGGAGGTTCGACGCCAACGGTGGGAGCTGGTTGCCGCAAATGTCGAAGTCGACGGCGGCGAACCACGTGGTGCCCTTCGTGGGGGGCGTGGTGTTCGCGACCGCCCCGCTCCGGTAGTCCATGCGGGAGACCACGATCGAAGCCACGCCCAGGATCACGATCAGGACGAGCGCGGCGTACCAGTTGACGGGCACCTGTCCGCGATAGGTACGGCCGCCGCCCGTCGCACCGGCGCGTGCGACCCATTTCCCCGTGGAGCTCCTCGGCATGGCGGAGCAGACCTTACCAACAGCCCGGCGCGTCACCCCCGCGGCTTGTGCCCGCGGCTCGACGCTCGGCTGGGGATCTACGTCAGGTGGGAAGACGAAGATCCCTCCTGCGACCGTCCGGTCCGCGCCCCGACCCTCCAGCCGATTCGACCGAGGCTCAACGCAGGGGCCGTCTCCCGTCGCCGGGAGCGTGCGGAGTCGGGCGTCGGCTGAGGGACCGGTACATGGCCGCGGTCTCGGGATGGACCCACTCGGCCGGATCGACCGGTCCGCCGTGAGGTACGCGCAGCTGGTGGACGGCTTCGCCCGACACGAGCCGGAGCAGCTCCCCCATCGCCGACTCCACACCAGCAGGGTTGCCCTGGCTGTCGGCCGCGGCGAAGAGCAGTCGGTAGAGCCGCTCGTCGTACGGGGAGACGAGGAGCCCGCGGCGCACAGCGAGCTCGGCACCGCGCCCGTCACCCCTGGCGAGGCGGTGCTCGGCGGCGTCGATCGCCAATTGCACGATCGCGCCCTCCATCTCGGCCTGCAATCCCTCGAGCACCGCCCAGTCGGCCGACCGCAACCCACCGAGAAGCGGACCGCGGACGAGCTCGAGGGCAGCAGCCCACGCGCCCGCCGCCCTTGGACCCTGCACCGCCGCAAGCGATCGGAACTGCGCCCAGTCGGTCGTCACGCTCGGGGCGAGCCGGAGACGCCCGACGCCGCGTGGCAGGTGGTCCGACCCGTCGGACGCGCACCCGAGCGCACGGCGCGCCTCGGACACCGTCGAGAACCGCGTCGGCTCGGGGGGGAGCCGATCGGGCCACAGCGCCGTCGTCCAGGCGTCGGCGGTCGCACCCGTGGGATGCAGCGCGAGGTACGTGACGAGCTCGACGCACCACGCTCGCCGAAACGGGCGCGCCGCACCGATCACCTCCACCGGCCCGAGAACCCGCACGAGGACTTCAGGAAGCATTGTCATGCGCCCAACGGTCGGCAGAGTGCTGCACTCCGCGCCGCCAGCCTGCCCCTGGAGCGTCGGAAGCCGGTGGGCGACCGGACGCCGGGGAACCAGACGCCCGTGACCCTCGGCGGGCCGGGCGGGACGGGGCGGGAGGGGGAAACCTGGATCCCGGCCCGGTCCACCGAGAGACCTCGCCGCGAACGACGCGGTCAATGGTCCAGTATCCAGGAGCTGCCTTGCTGCGGAGCTCGCCGGGCACATCCCGGCGGACCTCGCTGCCGGGCTCGCCCCGGACCTCGCCGGGGACTTGCCTCTGGCCTCGCCGTGACGTGCGCGTGCGCAGCAACGGCCCCAAGAGCACCCGGCTTCCTCGGTTGCGCGCAAGACTGTGGGACGGGGGGACGTAGCCCAACCGGCAGAGGCAGGGCGCTTAAACCGCCTCCAGTGAGGGTTCGAATCCCTCCGTCCCCACTCGCGTTTCGTGCGACGAGAAAGCCAGGACCACCCCGAACGGCGACGACGAAACCGCCGCGCAGGGGGCGCACGGGACCGGCGGACGGCGAGCGGCGACACGGAGGGCGCCCGGGCGGGGCGGACCACCGCGAACGGGGCACGGGCGAAGAAGGGGCGGGAGGAAGCCGCAGGACCTTCGGCGCCCGTCTACCGCCGCTGAAGGGCGCTGAGCGGGCCTGGTGAACCCGCGCGAGCGGGTCGGCTCACGTCGCTCGGGCCACGCTGGCCTTCTGCCAACCGATCCCCGCTTCGTGTCCCTCACCGCCACCGGATCCGATGGCATCGTCTTCGAGCCGCAGCTGACCGGACCGGCCGACTGCTTGGCCGACGTACTCCGTGGTCGGCTCGACGCCGCCGTGCGGCACGCCGTTGCCGTGTTCGAGAGCGGGGTACCGGTCGACGCCGCCGTAGGTGATGTCTGGCTGTCGGGGCGGGTGGTTGAGTGATCCCGACGGTTACGGCTGGGGCGGTAGTTGCGGCCTACCGGGTGGCTGAGCTGGCGGAGACGCAGGAGGTTGCCGCATGGCCGCCTGCTGCATACCCACCATCTGCTGGTACATCGCCTGCTGCGTGGCCAGAGACTGCTGTTGGACGTGCTGAGACTTGCGCTGACTTCTCCGGATCATCCGGAAGGGGAAGACGAATACGCCAAATAGGCCGAAGACAACGAAGTACCACATGAGCAGGAAGATCCACATGAACAGTAGGGCCGACACGGCCGCGATCCACACCACTACATTCACGCCAGCGTTGCGGACCGCGGCCTTCTTCGCCCAAGCCAATATTCGTCGGGTACTGCCGACATAGCTCATGGGTGACGCGTAGGTCTGGGACTTGAGCACGGGATCGACCGGCAGACCCAAGCGCGCCGGGTCCTGATATCCGGTGGCAGAGTAGGCGATCCCATGAGCTAGCGATTGCCGGTGTGCTTCGTACGTCTCGCGGGCGTACCGCTCTCCTTCGGCGCTGAGTGGCCACCGGCCGAAGACGGTGTTGGCGTCGTAGACACAGAATTCGTGGCCGGATCGTGCCAAGGCCAACGGACCTGTGGCCGAGACGATCGTCCAGGATTGTGTGTGGCTTTGGGTCGGCTCAAGAGGAGCGCTCGCTCCCTCGCCGACTGGACTGTCGCCCATGGTTCCCCTCCGCTCTTCAGATCCCCGAAAAGGGGTAGCAGCGAATTTAGTACGTGGACCGATGGTTTGCTCAGGCCAGGGCCAAGTCAGCTCGCTCGGCCACTGTCGAATGGTGCGCCGAAGCCCTCGGATCAGGCCTCGTTCTCTTCTCCTCCCTTCCGCCTCCTCCGTGCCCTGAAGTACAGGTAGACCCCGATGCCCACACCAACGGCCACCAGAACGAGCACGAGACCGATTCCACCGTCCTCGTCGTCGCCGGCCGACTCCATGCCCCAAGCCGTTGTCGCGCGATTCGCTGCCGAGCTTCGCCGACCCGGACCGCCGCCGACGTGCACCACGCTCCGACACGACCGGCACCGCGTCGCCGTGGTGGCCTTCGT
>JAJYXS010000027.1 GCA_021801615.1 Actinomycetes bacterium | reverse complement strand
CCGGGATCCGCACTCGAAGCACGGTCGTTGACCCAGAAGAAAGAACCGACTACAACGAAATGAGCTACATACTCGGCAGCGTCGTAACCGATTCGGAAGCGGCACTCTCGCCCTCGCTCGACAACAGTCAGCGGCAGCGGGTCGGCAGTAGCTCAACGATCCACAGAGGAGGTGGAACGGGCACCAGAGCCTGAACGTCGGCCGCTACGCGGCCTCCGACCGGGGTGTACGAAAACTCCGGACTGAGTGTACGGAAACACCGGAATCGGCAATCATGGTCTCTGACCTCGTCGACCTCGGTGACACGGGGCTGCTCGCCGTCCAGGGCCAAGGCGGGCGCAGCTTCAATGTACGAGACGAGGCTGGCCGGGTCATAGCGGTGCCCTACAAGCCGACGCTCAAGACCGCGGCCGGCTCGCGGGTACTTGTCGTGCCCGAGAGGCTCATGGCGCTCCTGCGGGTTGCGATCGAGGCCTTCCACACCGACCCTGGCACCGCCGAGATCGACAGCTCGGCCCGCCTCGTGCCCGGGATCCACGAGCCCAACCGGGCCGGCCAGGCCGCCTACCACGACGCGCTCGGCGACGCGCTCGCCTCCGAGAGCCTCGCAAGCGCCGACCTCGGCTTCCGGGTGTCCTCGCATCTCCTGCGCAAGAGCGCGGCGAGCGACCTCGCCTGGGAGGCCGGCATCGAAGACGCCGTGCGGCGCCGGTTCATGGGGCATCGCGCCGGCGACGACGTCTTCGGGCGGATCTACACCCTCGACCATCCCGACGTCGCCCCCCTCGCCAAGGTCGCCGCCGTCCTCGACGACAAGATCGCCACCAGCATCACCTCGCTCATGGTCCCCACCACCCGGCGGGTCGACTGGGGCCACGACAACCCGATCCTCGCCCGAGCCGACCACGTCGATGCCACCTTGGCCGCTGCCGGCTGGCTGGTCGACCCCGGCGACCCCGACGACCCGTGCTGCGACGCCCGGCGGGTCGCAGCCGAGCTTGGCATCCACCTCACCACCGCCCGCCAGCTGATGGCCGACGGCACCCTCCCCTGCACCGTCGCCCCCGACGAGCGGGGGGTCCCCCGCCGCTTCGCCCGGCTGAGCGTGATCTGGGCCTACCGGGACCGCCTCGCCGAGCGGGTCCTGCTCCCTGACCTTGCCCTCCAGCTTGGGCTGCGCTACCACGAGGCCTACCACATGGTCCGCCGCCTCGGCCTCCACCTGGAGCCCTACCCCGGCACCCGGGAGTACGAGGTGACGCCCGAGGCCGCCGCAGCGCTCCGGGCCGAGCACGAGCGCATCTGCGCCCTGCACCGCCGCTCGATCAAGCTCGCGGCGGCCTCCCGATCCCTCAAGGTGGCCCTCAGCACCACGGCGCTGCTCGTCAAGCGCGGTGGGCTCGACGCCGACCCCGAGACCGACTCCAGCGGCGCGACCTTCGTCACGCGTGCCTCGGTCGAGCGATGCTGGCTTGCTCGCGCCACGCCGCGCCAGCGTCGAGCCCAGGCCCCGCCCGGCGTGCCGATCGCCGAGGTCGCCCGCTTCTCCGGGCACAGCACCCGAGAGCTGATGGACCTCGTGCGCGCCGGCGTCCTCGAACAAGTGCCGGGGCGGCGAGCGTGCCAGCTCACGCCAGCCAGCCTCCAAGCATGGATGGCGGAGCGCGACGCCGGTGACACCACCACCGTCGCCAACCCTGCAGCAATCACTCGGCTTCGTCCTCCTTCCCAACGGGCCGCCATCTACTTCGGGGCAGCTCGGCCAGCGGGCAGCGGATGGCGATGGCCATCCGAGCAACCGGCGGAGCCGGTCAGTGGTCGCCACGGCGCAGGTTGAGCTCCTCCCTGCCGGCAGAGGGTGACGCCCCCTTCTCCACGGCGCATGGGTCCTGCCGCCATAGAATCTGCATATGAGCTGGACGAACAGCGCGGCCTTGGAGAGGTAGACGTGCTGCTCGGGAAGTGGAACGAGACGCTGGCGGTCTGGTTCCTCTCTCGCCGGCCCCATGAGCGCGTCTACCTCCGGATCGATGACGCTGAGCTGGACAGGATCAATGCGGACAGGGCCTTGGGCCTCCGCGATCCCGCGCAGGACCTGATCACAGCGGTGCGGGAGGAGGTGCAGGGCGCGCCGTCGTTGCGTTGGCTCCGCCGACAGGGTGACGAGTGGGGCTCGCGCGCGGACCCTGACGAGGTGCCTCCGTGGCTTGGGGCGATCGCGGTGTGCGTGCTGGTCGCTGCACGAGAGAGCGAGCGAGGCAGCCTCGCGTTCTATCGGCCGCTCTCGGAGGCGCTGGGGCTCAGCACCGTGCTCAGCCAAGTCGACTACGAAGAGTCCTTCTACAAGTGGTGGTTCGACCTTGCCAGGTGGCTGACCGACGTCAACGACGGGAAGCGAGGGCTTCCTTCCTGGCGGCGCATACCCCTGACCGGTCCTCGATGCGTGGTGGGCCATCCGTACACGCAGGTGCTGCTGCGGCGGGAGGACTTCCGAGATCTCGACGCCTTCTTGCTCTCCCTCGGCCGACTCGGGCCGGGGGACCTGGAGGTCACCGACGCCGAGACGGCTGGCGCTGACCTGATCGAGCGCCTGCGACGGTGGGCGACCCAGCGTCGAGTCTCTGGTCGACTGTGGGAGCTTCTTCACGGAGGCCAGTCCGAGGCCAGCGAGAGCCTTCAGTACATGCTGCTCGATCGTCTGCTTGACGAGGTCGACGTCACGGGCGCCCGGGTCCTGAGGCGCGAGGCCAGCCTGGTCCTCACCCTCGACGACTGGGCCGAGCGGCGACTGCGGTTCGCGGCGATCGCGCCGGCCTCGTCAGAGCTGTGGGAGTCCCAGACCATCGAGATCGATGGTCAGCTGGTCGGCCCTCTCGAGGTGGGCGAGCCGCATGCCACCCCGATCCCCGTCGACACGAGCGCACTTGACGACGGCGTCAGCGTGACGGCGAGCGATGACATCACCCTGGTCTATCGACCGAGCGACGTCGTCGCCCTTGCCGCACGGGACTGGTCGCTGTGGTGCTCGGTGGAGGACGCCGAGGACGGTGAGACCGTCTACCTCCTCGTCGCCGACCGCGCCACCGAGCGCGTGCGGCGCCTGCTGGCAGGGTTTCGGCCTGCGTCCATCCAAGGGGTGCCCAGGGGCTGGACGCTGTATGGCCCGGCGACGCTGGCGCAGCCAGGTGGCTTGGACGGCGTCGGGCTGCCGTTTCGCAGGACCTGGCAGGCGGTCCCGCGGCTCGTCGGCGGGCTCGAGGTGGCGCGGCGTGCCTTCCTCGTCGGCGGCCCGCCGGCCGTCTTCGTGCCCGCCGATAGCGCCGGCATCCTCCGCCTGGATGGCGAGCCGCTTGATGCTGCCGGAGGAGACGGCCCGCTCGTCGATCTGCGGCACCTGCACCTGGATCGGGGCCGCCACGCAGTCGACGTCGGGCCCTATCGGCTCACGTTCGAGCTGCTGACGTTCGAGCGGCTGCCGGAGGTTGAGGTGAGGGTGGGAAGGACCGCGCTCGGAGCGGTCATCCCCCTCGACGGCGCCGATGGCGAGGTGGTCTTCATCGGGGGAGCCAGACTGCCCGAGCCCGACTATGACCCGGTCGTGATCTCGCCGCTCGGCCAGCGCCTGGTCGTCCTCGGGCTTCCCGGCCAGGCGGCCGACTGCTCGACCAGGATGGGAAGGTGGGCAGGGGAGGCCGGCCTTCCCCAGCTCGTGTTCGAGCCGACGCAGAGCTGCTCGTACCCGGCCGGTCGACCGTTCACCCCGCTGCTATGGGTCGCCGCGCGCGATGCCACTGGGACCTGGTCGGTGACCCAGGTCCGAAGAGCCGCTCTGCCCGCCGAGGTGACCGCAGCTGCTGGGGCGCTCGCCCGAGAGGTGGCGAGCGCCATCGGCGCGCATCCCGTGCTCCTGCGTGATGGACGACCATGTGACTCGGCCGCCCTCGCCCAGGAGTGGGCTGCGTACGCGGCGTCGGTCATGGGGGCGACATGAGCCGCGCGGAGGGAGCGGACCTTGTCCTTGAGTGGTGCAGTCTGAAGGGGAGCGGCACGCGTGCGAGCTTCGAGCAGGCGTGCCGCTCCGTCCTCGGGGAATCGGCGCACCCGTCCAAGCTGCTGCACGAGCTGGAGATCTCCGGCCACGTCGAGGTGGACTGGGTGCGCACCGGGCGCTGGTGGGTCGCGCCCCCGGTCCTGAGCTTTGTGGAGGGCGCCGGGGGGAACGCGGTGCTCTTGGGCGCCAGGAGCCCCGAGACGATCTCGGAGCTCAGACGCCTCGAGGCAGCTGGGGAGGTCCGGGCCGTGACGATCGTGCCGCAAGGAGAGGGATCCCCCTCGGCCGTCTTCGTCGGCGTCTCATCGATCGCTGATCTTGCGATCGCCGGCCGGGCGATCGGAGGGGTGGCCAAGACGACGGTCAGGCTCGAGTACAAGGACGCGCTCGTGCCGCTCGAGGAGGCCGTCGCCGCCGGGGCGAGCGAGTACACGTCCTCAGGCATCCAGGCGAAGCGGCTCAACGTGGTGAGGCTGCGGTTCGAGCCGTGCGAGGTCCGCTTCGGCCACTGGACGCCTGGCTGCTACGAGCAGATGTCGTACGGCCTGCGTCGCTACCTCTACGTCGATGACCAGGGCGGGCTCCACAACCTGGACCGGTGGATCGCCGTGCACGCAGAGATCAACAGGGCCCTGGGCTCAACCGTCGGCGTCACGAGCCCGATCTCCTGGTCGCCCGAGACCCAGAGCCTGTTCTGCGACGCTCGCGCGCAGCTGCCGATGATGTGGGCACGGGCGGCCGTCATGTGCACGGGCCTCCTCCCGATCCGCCACGCTGACACGGCCGACGGCCACTATGTGGACGAGTACCGAGGCGTGCTCGGCACCACCTACAACCGCATCCGCCTGACCCTCGGCTACGAGGCGCAGCGCGCGCCCATGACCGAGAAGGTGAGCTGATGCCCACGCCCGACGGGGTCATCGCCGGGGTCCAAGACGACCTGCTGCGCTACTACGACACCGCGTACCGTCTCGCCGATCGCGGGCTTATGGCCGAGCGGTCGGCGCTTCTTCGCCGCCAGGGCGCGATCTTCGGGGAGCCGTTCATCGAGCTGCTTCCTCAGTACCCCCTGGCAGGGGACCACGACGGCGCCGTGCGGACGCCGGCGGGCTCGCTCGACCTGGCCGGAGCCCCACCGATCCTGGCCGAGCTGATCGAGGAGGTGATCCTCGACGGCGTCCCTCGCCCTCGGCGCCTCTTCGCCCATCAAGAGGGGGCGCTCGTCGCATCCTTCGGCCACAACGAGCACGTCGCCCTCACCTCGGGGACGGGCTCAGGCAAGACCGAGGCCTTCCTGCTTCCCATCCTGAGCAGGCTCACCGCCGAGGCCGCCGGCTGGGGCGACCGCCCTCCCGATGCGGAGGGCGGGAGGTGGTGGGCTCATGGGCCGCGGCGGATCCCGCAGCGCAACCCGACAGGCCATCGACCCGCGGCGGTCCGGGCTCTCGTCGTGTTCCCGATGAACGCCCTGGTCGAGGACCAGCTGGTCCGCCTCAGGCGCTACCTGGACGGCGACGCCGCTCGATCCTGGTTCGACCGCCACCTCGGCGGCAACCGCTTCTACTTCGGCCAGTACACGGGGCGGACCCCAGTGGCCGGCAAGAAGGACGAGAAGCCCTACAAGCGCCAGGCGCTGCGAGAGCAGCTCCGTCGAGCCGAGCAGGAGTGGCTCGCCGTCGAGCGCCTCCTCGCCTCCGACGTCGGCGGCAGGGTCGACCCCGACACCCGCTACGTCGTCCCGCGAGTTGACGTCTCCGGCTCAGCCGAGATGCGCAGCCGGTGGGACATGCAGGACGCGCCGCCGGACATCCTCATCACGAACTTCTCAATGCTGAGCATCATGCTGGGCCGAGACGAGGAGTCGGAGATCTGGGCGAGGACCAAGGAGTGGCTCGCCGAGCCAGCGAGCGTCTTCACGCTTGTCATCGACGAGCTGCACATGTATCGGGGGACCCCCGGGACCGAGGTCGCCTATCTCGTCCGTCGGCTGCTGCGAAAGCTCGGGCTGCACCAGAGGCCCGACAAGCTGCGGGTCATCGCGCCCACGGCATCGCTCGGCGAGGAGGGCGACGACTACCTGCGAGCCTTCTTCGCCTCAGGGCAGCCATTCCGGCGAGTGGACGCCACGCCGATAGCGACCCGAGGGGGCCGAGAGCCGCTGCAGCTCACCGCGGCCGAGGTGGCCGCCGCGCAGTCCCCATCGGACGCCAGCGAGACCGTCGAGCGCGGAGACGTGATGGACTCCATCCGGGCGATCTCCGAGCGATACGACGCCAGCCTGCGCCGCGTGCCGCTGGCCGAGGGCCGCCCCCGCGCCTTGCCGCTACGGCTCTTGGAGGAGGGCCTGTTCCCGGACCTCGGTGGTGAGCAGCGGCGCCAGCGCGCGCGTGAGCTCCACTCGCTGATCGAGCGCGCCGGCGGGGACCAGGTGCGCCTGCGGCTGCACCTTCTTTTCAACGTGCTGCCGGGCTTGTGGGCGTGCTCGAACCCCAGCTGCGATCAGGTGCCGCCCGAGCATCGCTCGCCCGGTCGAACGGTTGGCCGCATCTTCAACCAGCCCGAGATCACGTGCCTCTGCGGGGGGCGCGTGCTCGAGCTCCTTTACTGCCAGAGCTGCGGCGAGGTGCTCCTCGGCGGCTACCGGCCGGCGGAGTCCCAAGGCGGCCGCGACTTCGTGGTGCCCTTCCTCGCTGACCTCGAGCGCCTTCCCGACCGGGTGATCACCGAGCGAACGGCGGCGAACTACCTCGTGTACTGGCCCAAGCCCCCAGCGGCGAGGCAGCCGGTGCGCAAAGAGCGCACCTGGGGCGGCCTCACCTTCAGCTTCAAGCGGGCTGAGCTGACCCCCCAGACCGGGATGATCCGTCGAATCCCCCAAGGCACCACGGGCTGGGCCCTCGACGTCGCGGGCGCCGACCGCGCCACCCTGGAGCGAGTCCAAGGCCTCCCTCTGTGCTGCCCGGGATGCGACGAGGTGCGCTTCCCTTACAGGAACCATCGCCGCCTGCCCCCAACCGACCCCGCCGCCAAGCGCTCACCGATCCGGACGATGGGCCTCGGCTTCTCACGTGTCGCGCAGGTCCTCTCCGGGGCGGTGCTGAGCCAGCTCCCGGCGGAGCAGCGCCGTCTGGTTGTCTTCAGCGACAGCCGACAGGACGCGGCGCGCATCGGCCCCGACATCGCCCGGAACCACTTCCAAGACGTCGTTCGGGCCCAGGTTGTCGCGGCGCTCGATGAGCGCGCCGACCTCTCGATGGCCGAGCGGGCCATCGAGGGAGACACCTCGGAGGAGGCGATCGCCGCCTACGGCCAGCTCCGCCAGCAGATGCCGGCCCTGGCCGACGCCCTCGCGCGTCCGGAGCACCTTCGGACCGAGGCCGACAAGGCGCTCATCCACGCCGGCCAATGGGAGCTGGAGGCTCCCACGATCGAGCAGCTGATCGACAGCGTCGAGCTCAGGCTCGCCACCCTCGGCATCAATCCCGGCGGGCCCGGGCCGTCGCTGTTCCAAGCCGAAGATGGCCGACACTGGCACGAGCTGTACTCATGGGACGGGCTCCACATGAGCCGGCGAGCGCCGCTGCCCGAGAACCTCAACGACTTCCGGACCCTCATCAGGGGGACCCTGACCGCCGAGGTCCTCTCGAACCTCTTCAGCGGCGTCGGCCGCGACATCGAGTCGCTCGCTCTCGCCATGGCCACCCCGCTTCGCGCCGACCTGCCGCCGGCCCAACTTTCCGGGCTGGAGCAGGACGCCTTCGCTGAGGTCGCGCACTCCGCCCTCAGGATCCTGTGCCTGCGCCTGCGATTCCCGGAGACCGAGCGGGAGCCCTCGACCTCTCCCGGAGGCCACCTGCGATCATTCCTCAAGGCCGTCGCCGACGCCCGCGGCTTGGTGCTCGACGACCTGATCCTGGACGTCGCGAGCGCCGTCGGCACCCCGGCCAGCGACTGGCTCTTGCGCCCTCACCAGATTCGCCTGCTGCGCCCCTCGCGACTTCCGCACCCGTCGGCGCCATGGCTGGCGACCACTCTCGCTGGCGAGGGCGAGCTGTGGACCTGGCCCTGCAGCCGATGCCTCCGTGTCCACCTGCACCCCTCCGCAGGCATCTGCACCGCGTGCTTCGCTGCGCTGCGAGCGCCGGAGCCATTCCGTCCTGATGACAGCGAGTTCTTCGAGACCGACTACTACCGACACCTGGCGACCGCCAATGATCGCATCTTCCGCCTCAACGCATCGGAGCTCACCGGCCAGATAGGCGCTGATGAAGGCGCCGACCGCCAGGCCCGCTTTCGCGGCATCCACGCGTCAGCCGTCGACTCGCCAGGGCTCTACGAGAAGATCGAGCGGACCGAGGGGATCGATGTCCTCAGCGTCACCACGACGATGGAGGCAGGCGTCGACATCGGATCCCTCAACGCGGTCGCCCTCGCCAACATGCCGCCACAGCGCTTCAACTATCAGCAGCGGGTAGGCCGCGCGGGGCGTCGCCGCTCGCCGCTCTCCATCGCCTTCACGGTGTGCAGGGGAACCCGGACCCACGACCAGCACTACTTCACCCACCCCGAGCTCATCACCGGCGACCCGCCGCGCCCCCCCTACATCGACGTTCGCAACGGCGACATCGCGCAGCGAGTGGTCGCCCTGGACGTGCTCGCCGAGGCGTTCCTCTCCTACCGCGCAGACCACCCGGAGTTCGACGGCGGCTACAGCAGCCACGGCGCCTTCGGCAGCTGCGCGTCCTGGATCGACACGAAGGACGCGATGTCGCATTGGATCGACAGCAACCGCGACCTCGTGGTCGAGATCGTTCAGGCCATCCTTCGAGAGACCAGCGTCGAGGAGCCCGACGAGATCCTTGGCTACATCCTCGACGGAGGGCTGCTAGAAGACGTCAGCGATGTCGCCGCCGCCTCCCTCGGCCACCGCGACCTCTCCCAGCAGCTCGCCGAGCGTGGCCTTCTCCCCATGTACGGCATGCCGACGAGGCAGCGGTACCTCTACCTCGACAAGCCCCGGGACCTGGGCAACGTCGACGACCTGACGATCGATCGAGACTCGGAGATCGCGATCAGCGAGTTCGCCCCGGGTGGCAGCATCATCAGGGACGGGCGACGCCACATCCCTGTCGGGGTCGTGGAGTACGAGATCGGCGCCGGAGGTCGGCCTGAGGCCGTGTCCGACCCGCTCGGCGAGCGCAGCCGGCTCGGGACGTGCCTCGCGTGCTGGTACACGACCCTCAGCCCCTCCGATGGCGACATCATCTGCCCGGAGTGCGGCGAGGACCGATATGTGGTCACCGAGATGGCAGAGCCGCTTGGCTATCGCACCATCTATGGCTGGGCCCCTGACTACGACGGCAATGACCCGTGGATATCCGGCTCTGGCTTGGCGCGCATGACCTTCGACGAGGCCGCTGCCCCCACGCCAGGCCCTACCTCTGGCAACCTCGCCACCCGCGGCGGCAAGGTCCAGCTCATCGCCGCCAACGCCGGCAGCAACGGCGTCGGATTCGCGTTTCGCGCAACCGTCCCGCCAGGCAGATGGGACGGGCTGATGGTGCAAGACGCCTTCGACACCGCCAAGGGCTACACGCCGTCCCCGTGGGTCCCGCCGCTGGACCAAAGCTCTGAGCTCGCCGCGATCGGCAGCCGGAAGGTGACCGACGCCCTGCTCCTCAGCCCCATTGACCTGCCGCTTGAGATCGATCCATACCCCGGGCGGATCGAGGCGCGCTCGGCGTGGCTCTCCACGGCGTACCTGTTCCGGGAGGCGGCGTGGCGAGTGCTGGAGGCGGCGCCCGAGGAGCTCAGCGCCGGGTTCAGCCCGCTGCCGACGCGTCTGGGCATCAGCGGGGAGATCTACCTCACCGACACGCTGCTCAACGGGGCTGGCTACGCCCGCTACTTCAAGGCGAGCCAGTCCCGGCTTCAAGAGCTCGTGGAGGCGGTGGACGACCGAATCGCCGCCTACGGGCGGCACATCGGCCCCGACGGTGAGCCGTGCCGAGGCTCCTGCTATGCCTGCCTGCAGGACTGGTCGAACAGCAGGCTCCATCCGCTCCTCGATTGGCGCCTGGCATGCGACCTCGCGGAGATCCTGCTCGGCCGTGCTTTCGCACCGCATCGCTGGGTCGACCACGCCACCCAGGCGGCGAGAGCCTTCGCAGCGGGAGTGCCACACTGGCGCGATGACCTGCTCGCCGAGCGACCCATCCTTCGCAGCGAGCGAGACACCCGTGTCTGCGTCATCACCCATCCCCTTGAGGCGACGAGCGATGCCCGCCGAGGCCCCAAGCTGGCTCGCGTCGTCGCTCAGGCTGAGGCAGCCGGGGCGGAGGTCCGGTTCTGCTCGTGGTTCAAGCTCATCCGAGCCCCTGGTCAGGCGCTGATCGCCCTGGATGCGGCCGGCGATGCCTGACGCTGAGCGGATCGCCGAGGTAAGCCCCACGCTGCTCACGGCCATTCAGCGGTGCGGGCTCGCCGTGCACCTGAGCCGAGCCCATCGACAGAGACGAGGCAACACGCCATCCAGTCCGCCGGCGCGCCTCGGCACTGCCGTCCATCGCGTCCTCGGTTGGGTCTCTGCCGACAGGCGCACCGAGCTCGGCCCATCTGAGCTCGAGGCGGCCGTCCGACAGCGTTGGCATGACGAGGTGTCCCTGGAAGAGAAGGTCGCCGCCGCATCCCCTAGCGAGAGCTACTTCGGCCCCGCCCCAGGGTGGCCCGGGTACGCCACCACCGAGGAGCGCCTCGTCATCGAGGCAGGATGGCTAGCAGCGGAGGTATCAAGCTCGATCGGCACGGAGCGGTGGGTCGAACGACCCCTGTCGTCGAGTGCCCCTCCAATGCGAGGCACGCCAGACCTCGTCGTCCTCTCCGACGTTGGGGCGCGAGTCGCCGAATTCAAGTCCGGAACGGTCGCTCCTGAGGACGCCAAGCCAACCGGGCGCTTCGGGCTGCAGGTCCTCATGTACGCCGCGATGGTCCGCCAGCTTGGGATCCCCGTCATCGCGGGCGAGATCCGCCCGATCGGGCGCGCCCGCCTCCCGGTGGAGGTGACCGACGGGGCAATCGACGAGGCGTGCGCGTCCGTCCTGGTGGCACTCGACGACTTCAACTCCGCTGTCGACGAAGGCGAGACGGTGCGCCTCGCGCGTCCATCTGATCGCTCCTGCTGCTACTGCCCGCACATCCTGCGCTGCCCGGCGATCTGGGCGGGAGCCACCAAGGAGCTCAACGACCTGCACGTGCTGGAGGGAACCGTCGAGCGTGTCCAGCAGGCCCAGGTCGGCTCGGTCGCGGTGGAGCTGGAAGCCACCGCAGGAACCCGACTTGGCGTCGTCACCGTCACCGGACTGGACCCCCGTCGGCTCAGCGACGCCGCCAGCCTGCAGCCGGGCGAGCAGGTGCGAGTGTCCGGGCTTCGGTTGCGCGCAGGGGGCATCGGGCTCTTCGCTCCGCCCGGCGCCTGGGTCCAGCTCGCTCGAACCTCTGGCGAGGGGATCGACACGTGATGCGCGTCAGCGTCCCGGCACCGTCGACACCCCGAAGCCGGGGCATCTCGAAGGCCGGCGTCATCGCCGCAGAGAGCACCCAGGGTGGGCATCCGACCCCAGCCGGGTACCCAATGCCCTCAAGCCAGGCGGTCACCGCTGTCATGCGCGGCAACCGTCGCTCCGACACGGGCCTCGAGGTCCGGGTGCGATCAGAGCTCCACCGACGCGGGTTCCGGTTCCGAAAGCAGCTCCTCATCGCGGCATGCGGCATCCGGGTGCGGGCAGACGTGGCGTTCCCTCGACAGCGACTGGCCATCTTCCTCGACGGCTGCTTCTGGCATCGCTGCCCCGAGCACGGGAACTCGCCGAGGTCCAATAGTGCCTACTGGTCGGCAAAGCTCGACCGTAACGTCGAGCGAGACCTCAAGGTGCTGGCAGCTCTCAGCTCAGAAGGCTGGCGGGTGCTGCGGATCTGGGAGCACGTGCCAGCTGATCTCGCAGCGGACCAAGTGCAAGCTGCGCTCACCGAGTGCATGGCGGTGGCCGATGCCTGCTGAGGCGAGGCCCACGGTCCTGTCTGGCTTCTCAGGTGTCGGAGGGCTCGACCTCGGATTGGAGGCAGCTGGGTTCGTCCACGTTGGATGCGTCGAGCTGGACCCAATCGCGAGGCGATCCCTCAAAGCGAACCGGGACGACCAGTGGCCACTGCTGGAGACCGGTGACATCCTTGATGCGGCGGAGACGTTGACTCCCCATGCCGTAGGCCTGCGACGCCGAGAGCTGACGCTTCTCGCCGGAGCGCCACCCTGCCAGCCATTCTCGAAAGCCGCCCAATGGTCTCGCACGGCGCGCATCGGCCTCGATGACGAGCGATCCGACTGCCTGCACGGGTTCCTGGACCTTGCCGAGACCTTCCTCCCGAAGGCGATCCTCATGGAGAACGTGACCGGCTTCGCCCAGGGGGCGATAGCGGCGCTGCCCGAGATCCAGCGTTCCCTCGCTCGGATCAACGCCCGCTGGGGAACGCACTATCGACCCGAGCCGCGCGTCCTCGACGCCGCCAGCTTCGGGGTGGCGCAGCGGCGCCGACGGGCAATCATCGTGGCGTTGCGCGACGGTGGGCGGTTCTCCTGGCCGATGCCCACCCATGACAGGGCCCCGGTGCGCTCGTGGGACGCCATCGGCCGACTGAAGGTTGCCGATCCGCCTGTTGCGGTAGGCAAGTGGGCGGACCTGCTCCCCTCCATACCGGAAGGCGAGAACTACCTCTGGCACACCTCCCGCGGCGGCGGCCGACCCTTGTTCGGATATCGCACCCGCTATTGGTCATTCCTCCTGAAGCTGGCCAAGGACATGCCCGCATGGACGCTGCCAGCGCAACCCGGACCATCGACCGGGCCTTTTCACTGGGACAATCGGCCGCTCGCCTTGGAGGAGCTGCTGCGCTTGCAGTCACTGCCAGCCGACTGGGCTGTTGAAGGAAGCTACCGAGACCAGGTGCGACAGGTCGGAAACGCAACCCCTGCGCTGCTCGGCGAAGTGCTTGGACGGGCGATCCTCGCCGCCTTGCAGCTTCCTCTCCCTGCAGGGCCCCTGCGACTGGCGATCCCGAGACTGGCCCGCGTTCCGAAGCGGACGCCGCCTGGGAGGGTGATCAGCGCATATCGGTCGTTGGAGGGGGAGCACCCGGACCATCCCGGGGCCGGATTAGGCCCGAAGGCGCGTGAAGGGTCCAACAACTCGATCCGCGCAGTCAGAGTCATTCGAGACGCCCGAACTGAGCCGATGAGAACCGGGCAGATCGCAACGCGACCCAGGAGCCTGGGCTCTGCAAGTGTCGATGTGCAACGT
>JAJYXS010000131.1 GCA_021801615.1 Actinomycetes bacterium | reverse complement strand
CGATCTCTCGAGGTCCTTCAGGGCTGGCGCCGCCAGCCGAGCTTCTACGTGGACCAGACCCTCGGCGTGGTCTTCGACCTGCTCGTCGAGCACCGCCCGCTCCACGGGGAACGAGCCCGATGGGTGCTGCGGGCGCTCGGGGCGGTGCCCGAGGGGCTGGCGATCGCCCGTGAGAACCTGAAGGGCGAGGCGGTCGAGCCGTTTGCCGCGGTGACTGTCGGCGAGCTCGCCCACATCGAGCAGCAGGTCTTGGCGGTCGCCGGCGCGCTCGCTCCGGCGTTCGCGCCGGGGACGCGCGGGCAGCTGGCCCGCGTGTCGAGCGACGCCGCCGGCGCGCTCGCCAACTATCGGGACTGGCTGGCGGCAGGTGCCGACGGCCTGCGCGAGTGGCAGCCGATCGGCGAGAGGGGTCTCGCCCGGTTCCTCCACGAGGTTGCCCTGGTGCCGCATGGTCCCTCGGAGCTGCTCGGGCTGGCGCGGCTCGAGCACGCCAGAGCGGTCGCGCTGTCGGCGGCAGAGGCGACGCGTCCGCAGCCCGCCGCGAGCACGCTCGGCGACGTCGAGCACCTCGTGGTGCGCGCTGCCAAGGAAGAATTGCGCACCCGGGCCTTCTACGAAGAGCGCGGCATCCTTAGCCAGCCCGAGACGCTCGGGCACTACCTGATGGCCCCCATGCCCTCCTACCTTGAGCCGATCTCGTGGCTGGGGGTCACCGATGACCTCACCTCGGAGTCGCGCCTCGACGAGAACGGCACCCGTTACCTTCCACCCGTCACCGACGACCTGCCGTACTTCTTCGCCGCGAACGCCCGGGACCCCCGCTCGATGATCGCTCACGAAGGTGTCCACTATCAGCAGCTCGCGCTCTCGTGGCGTCATCCGAACCATCTGCGGAGGCGCTACTACGACTCGTGTGCAAACGAAGGTATCGCCTTCTACAACGAGGAGATGATGCTGCAGGCGGGCTACTTCTCCGAGGCCTCCCCCACGCGCGAGACGATCTTTTCATTCATGCGCCTGCGCGCGCTGCGTGTCGAGGTGGACGTGCGGCTTGCCAGCGGGGACCTGACGCTTCCCGAGGCGCGCGACTATCTCGCTGCCTCGGTGCCGATGGACGTGGGCACTGCGGCAGGGGAGGTGGCCTTCTTCGCTGCGTGCCCCGGCCAGGGTCTCAGCTACCAGGTGGGCAAGAGCCAGGTGCAGCACTTCTTGGCCGACGCGGTGCGCGCGCAGGGAAAGGGCTTCGACCTGCGACGTTTCCACGATGCTCTCTGGCGCAATGGGAACGTCCCCATCGCGCTTCAGCGCCTCGAGCTCCTCGGCGCCGACGGCGAGGGGAGACGGCTGCTCGGGAGCTGAGCGAAGCGGCGCTCGTGGCAGCGCGAGCGCCCGAGCCTTGCCTTGACAGGCGGTCCGCGAGGACCAGAGAATGATCCATCGCCTATGTCTCGTACATCCGCTCGCAGAGCGGACGAATCCCCCGGGGAGCCGGGGAAGCAAGGGCCAGGTGCACGTCGGGCCCTCGTTCGTGCATCCTCCGTTGACGGCAACCGACTGTCTCCTCTAGATCTTCCGGACCGAGGGTCGAGGTGACCGAAGGGTTCTGCGGGTGGTGGTCATGCTGTTCGGTTCCTTCTTAGTGGTCTTCGTGGTCGAGGATCTGATGGGGCGTGGGGCCTCGCATGCGGTCGTCGTAGCTGCGCCGACGGTGGGGATACGTGATGAGCCAGGGGTCCGCCTCGCACCGGGGCTGGACGATGGAGGTGAAGTGCGGGCGGTGAAAGGCGAGTCGCCAGAGCTCCTCGAGGATCGTCTTGTGGGACCGCTCGCAGGCTGCGTCGTGGTCAGGCGGGCGGGCGAAGCGCTCGTGAAGGTGACGCCGTGAGCAGCGGTGAGGATGGTGGGCTCCTTGACTCTTCGCCCGGAGAGTCCATCACTGGACCTCCGGAAGTGGGGGACGTGCAACCTCGACCTTCGGTCAGGAAGCTCTAGACCGGCGACGTGCATCGTGAACGGCCCCTCTGCATCGACACGCGCCGACGTGCCTGCCCCGAGCACCGGCACGGCGACGGCGGAGCCATCGGCTGCGCGCCTTCCGGGGGCGAATGCGCTCGAGCGGCCGGTCGGCCGGAGGCAGTGGCGTCTGCCGGGGAGGGGCGACCTGCCCCGTCTCGTGCGCAAGCCGGCACGCTGGACGCTCCTTGCGGTGGTGCTCGTCCTGCTCGCAATGCTCGGACACCTTCTCGCCACCTCGAGCAGCCTTCAGTGGGGAGTGGTCGGTCACTGGTTCGTGAACGGCGGGATCCTCGCCGGCCTGGTCCGCACCCTTTACCTCACGGCGCTGGCGATGACCATCGGCATCGTGGGAGGAACCGTCCTGGCGCTCATGCGGCTGTCGAAGAGCGCCGTCCTGTCGCTCGCCGCGACGGCGTACATCTGGTTCTTCCGCGGGACGCCCCTCCTCGTCCAGATCCTGTTCTGGTACAACATCGCGGCATTCGTCCCGCGGATTTCGATCGGCGTCCCCTTCGGCCCGACCCTCATCAGTGGCAGCACCAACGCCCTTGTCACGACGCTCGTCGCGGCGACGCTCGGCCTCGGTCTGAACGAGGCTGCCTACATGTCCGAGATAGTGCGGGCGGGCATCATGTCCGTCGACGCTCGACAGACCGAGGCCGCGACCGCATTGGGGATGACCAAGCGACTGGCATTTCGGCGAATCGTGTTTCCGCAGGCGATGAGGTTCATCATCCCGCCAACGGGCAACCAGACGATCAGCATGCTGAAGGGCACGAGCCTGGTCAGCGTCATCTCGCTCCCCGAGCTCCTCTACTCCGTGCAGCTCGTCTATGCGAGGACGTTCCAGACGATCCCCCTCCTCGTCGTCGCCTGTCTCTGGTACTTGGTCGTCACGACCGTCCTCTCGGTCGGCCAGCACTTCGTGGAACGCCACTTCGGACGTGGCGAATCGAGGAAACGGTCCGCGAGCTTCATGGAGCGGATGCGTGCGCGGCAGTTCGATCAGATCCTCTCGTGAGCGACTTTTCGACAGCCCGGCACGCGTCGGATGAGAACTGCCAGCTGTCTGAGGCTCCGCGCGCAGAGGTGGGGAGAGGACGGTGACCGGCAGGCCGGCTGACGACGAGCCGATCCTCCGCATCGACAACCTCCACAAGCGCTTCGGCCAGACCGAAGTGCTGCGGGGCGTCAGCTTCGACGTCCATGCCGGAGAGGTGCTTTGCGTTATCGGGCCCTCGGGATCGGGGAAGAGCACGTTGCTTCGCTGCATCAACTTCCTCGAAGAGCCGACGGCGGGGACGATCTATGTGGATGGCGAGATGATGGGCCATCGAGTCGAGGGGGGACGGCTCGTCGGCCTGCGCGCCACCGAGCTGGCAATGCAGCGAGTTCACATCGGCATGGTGTTCCAGAGCTTCAACCTGTTCGGACACCTCACTGCGCTGCAGAACGTCATTGAAGCTCCGATCATGGTGAAGAAGGAGCCGCGCGCCGAAGTGGAGAAGCTCGCAACGGCCCTGCTTGACCGGGTCGGCTTGGCCCACAAGGCGCACTGCTATCCTGCGCAGCTCTCAGGGGGGCAGCAGCAGCGCGTCGCGATCGCACGGGCGCTCGCGATGCGTCCGAAGCTGATGCTCTTCGACGAGCCGACCTCGGCTCTCGACCCGGAGATCGTCGGCGAAGTCCTCCAGGTCATACAGGCACTCGCGATCGACGGGACGACGATGATCGTGGTCACCCACGAGATGGGGTTCGCTAGGGAGGTCAGCCACCGGGTGATCTTCATGGACGAGGGAGTGATCGTCGAGTCGGGACCACCGAACGACGTCCTCGTGAACCCGAGCCACGTGAGGACTCGCCAGTTCCTGGCGCGCATCACCGCTCCGGTCACCCGCGCCGGCGCGGAGGGAACGACGTGAAGGGGTGAGGACGGGACGGCGATGAGCGCGCGTCGTCTGGCGACGTTCGTCCGGGGCTCGTCTGTTTGGTGGCGCGGGAGCCCACCTGCTCGGCATACGAACATCTCGCTGCTTGACGAACAGCGTTGGCTGCGGTACGGTGCGCGGGGCGCGAGCGCTCCGCGACCAGCGGCGCACGCGGTCTGCGACGAGTTGGCGCGTACTTCGAGGGGGGACACGTGAGCAACAGGCACCGTGCTTTGAGGAAGCGTTCGAACCACGCGACACTGAGCTTGCTCAGGTCCTCGTGCCGCCGCCAGGGGAGGTGGCGCCTCGTGGGTGTACGCTCCCGGGCGCTGATCGCGGTGGCGGTCGCGGTCGCGCTGGGCATCTCAGTTCCAGTGAGCGCGGTGAGCGGCGCGCCGAGCTCGCGGCACGCGGGGAGGCCGGCGCTCACGATCGACGGGGCGAAGATCTACGTCGACCAGGCGTTGGCGAAGCAGGTCCCCGCAACAGTGAGGAAGACCGGGCTCAAGGACATCTCTTACAACGACACACCGCCCGACGAGTTCGTGAGCGGCGGAGCGCTGCAGGGCCAGGAGGTCGACATGGGCCGGGCTGTTGCCGCAGTGCTCGGGCTCGCCTGGCACGCAACTGCGTCGGGCGCGTTCACAACGTTCATCCCCAGCCTTCAAGACGGCCGGTTCAACACCTCGTTCACCTCGTTCATTGTTACGCCTGCACGGGTCAAGGTGATCAACATCGTTTCCATCTACGCAGTCGGAACCGGTTTCGCGGCGAAGCCCGGAAGCAGAGTCACGACGGTCAAGAACGCGCTCGACCTCTGCGGCGATTCCGTCGCGGTGATCGAGGCGTCTGCGTACATCACATACATGAACAGCATCTCCTCGCAGTGCACGAAAGCCGGCAAGACCGCGCTGTCCGTCCACACCTTCCCGTCAGAGGCGGCAGCCGAGCTGGCGGTGGAGGACGGCAGGGACCAGCTCTATTCCAGCACCGCGACAGGGATCGCCTACATCATTCACCAGACTCATAAGCTGGTGCTGGAGCCGTTCGACCTCAAGCCCCAGCCTGAAGGTGCAGGTGTCACGAAGGGAAAGTTGGGTGCAGTTATCGCGGGCGCGGTCAACGTCTTGATCAAGACCGGTGCGTACCGGAAGATCATGCACAGGTGGGGGGAGACAGCGTTCATGCTCAAGCACTCGATCGACTACCACTGACGTATCAAGGGTCGGCGAAGCCGGGCATCTCGATTGGCCACCTCGTCGACGGCTGGGCAGCTTGCGAGCTCGCCTGCCGGATCCTCGGGACGTCCCCCGCTGGACCGGCAACCCGTCCAAACTGAAACTCGGACGGCACCTTGGTGGTTGGGGTCGTCCTTGCCAACGGTGGCTACCTTGACATGCTGGAGCGCTGACCGAATAATTTGCCATCCGCTCCTTTCCGCACATCCGCTCGTATATCGCACAGCGTATGTTGAGACGGCGAGGACGAGTCAGGGGGTTGTCGATTGGAGTCGAGTCCCACCGGCCCGTGTAGCTGCGATGACGATTCCACGGGAGTTTGGACGGCGAAATGTGGGCGGGACCGATGAGGCGCGCGACCACGCCCACGAGGACGCGACGTGGCGGCGAGGGGACGTCGGCGTCGTGGCGGGAGCGGCACCTCGAGAGATGATGAGTGCAGCTCCTGCGCCAACGCTCATCTCGGAGCACTCGCCTGGCAATTCCGGCCCTGCGAGCGTCGCGACCCCTGTCGACGAGGGGCAATCGGCGCTGCCGGAGGGGGAGCACGTCGTCGTCGAGCTTCAGGGCATCCGTAAGTCCTTTGGATCGGTGGAGGTCCTCCACGGAGTCGACGTGACGGTCCATGCGGGCGAGCACGTCGTCATCTTCGGGCCGTCTGGCTCGGGAAAGTCGACCCTCCTCAGGACCATCAACCTCCTCGAGCAGCCCGATGAGGGCTCCCTGCGAGTGCTCGGCGTCGAGTATGGCCCGGCTCCATGTCCCAAGGCCGAACGGGGGAACCCGCTGGAGCTCCGGCGACGGGTGGGCATGGTCTTCCAGCAGTTCAACCTTTTTCCTCACCTGAGCGCGTTGGAGAACGTGACGCTCGCGCTGCGCCGGGTCAAGCGGCTGAGCCGGTCGGCGGCCGACGAGCGCGCCGCCGAGGCGCTCGAGAGCGTCGGGCTCCTTCGTTGGGCCGCGCACTATCCGTCACAGCTGTCGGGGGGCCAGCAGCAGAGGGTGGCGATCGCGCGGGCGGTCAGTCTCGACCCGAAAGTGATGCTCTTCGACGAGCCCACCTCCGCGCTCGACCCCGAACTGGTCGGCGAGGTCCTCGGGGTGATGCGCAAGCTCGCCGAATCGGGTATGACGATGGTGATCGTCACTCATGAGCTGAACTTCGCGCGTGAGATCGGCGACATGAACGTCTTCATGGAAGACGGGGAAATCGTCGAGTTCGGTCCGCGGGGCTTCTTCGACGAGTGCACGAATGCTCGCGCGCGTGAGTTCATCGGATCGGTGTTGTGACGGGCGGCTGCGCATCATGACCGCGACGGTCTTCGACTGGAGCATCATCTGGCAGTACCGCGGTGAGCTAGTCGGCGGGATGGCCACCGCACTGGAGGTCGCGGCCGTGGGGCTGCTCATCTCCATCGTCGTCGGCCTCGCGCTCGCTGTCGGACGAATGTCCAGACGACCGGTTTCGTCCCTTGCCGCGCTGTGGATCAATGTGTTCCGTGGCGTGCCGGCCCTTGTCAGCGTGCTCTGGGTGTACTTCGGGTGGTCGCTTCTCCTCGGAATCAACCTTTCAGTGTTCGAGGCAGGAGTGGTTGCGCTGGTCCTGCTCTACGGAGCCTTCCTCGCGGAGATCTTCCGATCGGCGCTCGAAGCCATACCGCGCGGACAGCGTGAAGCAGGCATGGCTGTGGGTCTTCACCGTGCGCGCGTATTCGTTCACGTGGTGCTCCCGCAAGCGATCAAGATTGCCATACCCAATGTCGGCAGCATGTTCATCGGCATGGTGAAGACAACTTCTGTCTTCTCTGTGATAGGCCTGCTAGAAGTGATCCATGTCACCGAGAACATCGAGGCGACGACCTTCCAACCGTTCGTCCTCTACACGGCAGCAGCGGCCATCTACGTCGCGATTGCCTTCTTGCTGGACTTCGCGTTCCGGCTCTTCGAACGGAGCCTCTCGAAGCCGGCGACGGGTGGCATCGCGGGATGGGTCATGGCGCGCAAGCGCCAACGGATCGCCCTCATCGCCGCGAGAGGGACTGCGGTCACCGGCGCGGCGTCCGTCTCCGGCCAAGGGTCGGCCGTATGAAGTGTTCTCGGGTGGTTGATCGCGACATGCGAAGGGTAATTAAAGACCAACAGGAGGCATGGTGAGGAATCGAACGAAGAGGGCGACCTCGATGGGGGCGACTACGGTGCGCGCGGGGACCGTTCTCGGCGCAATCGCGATGGTAGTGGCAATGATAAGCGTCGTGGGTGGGGGTGCTTCAGGCGCGGCGACTGGCGTAAAACACCGTGCAGCGGCGAATCCGTACCACTTGATCAATCCGGGAACGCTGACTGTCGGGATGGACCTCTCATTCAAGCCCGAGATGTACCTGAACAAGAAGGGAAAGCCTGCAGGCTACGACGTCGCACTGCTGGACAGGCTGGCCCATACAATGCACGTGAAGCTCGACATCAGCAATCTCGGCTTCACAGGGTTGATCCCAGGCCTCGAAGCCAAGAAGTTCGACCTGGTCTCCGTCGGGCTCTCGCCAACGCCCGCACGTGAGAAGTCCGTGTCGTTCAGTCGTGCCTACGTACCCTACGAATTGATACTGGGCGTCCCGGTGACATCGAAGACGCCCGCCACGATCGCAGCGTGGAACAAGCCGACAATCACGATCACGGCCCTGGAGGGATCGACGGATACACAGCTTGCGAAGAAGCTCTTTCCGAAAGCGAAGGTCGTCGGGTACTCGGGAGACACAGCAGCGCTGCTGCAAGTCGCAACCCACCGTGCCAACGCCGTTATGATCGAGAGCTATCTCCTCGGCGAGTTCCAGAAGTCGAACCCGCGCAAGTTGAAGGCGGAGCCCTTCAAGAAGCCGCTGACAATCCAGTACGGCTCTTACGCCGTGCAGAAGGGCAACGGCGCACTTGTGCGCTATCTCAACAAGTGGATTTGCGGCATCCAGAAGTCGGGGTGGATGGCTTCGGCGTACAAGAAGACCGAGAGCGCCCCCTTGCCGCCGATGCCCAGGTGCCCCTGACATCGATCTTGCGTGTGCACTGCCTCATGCCTCCTCGCGGCGCCCGGTGAACGGGCGTCGCGAGGAGGAGGTTGGCCTGCTCGTCGTTGGCGGGGGACCGGCGGGTCTCGTCGCAGCAGAGCTAGCAGCGCGCCACGGGTTGACGGTCCTGCTCGTAGACGAGCGGGCGACGTTCGGTGGCCAGATCTATCGGCAGCCCGGTCCGGGTTTCGTTGTGCGCGACCCACGGCGTGTCGGTCGCGACTATTGGGCGGGCGTCGCTTTGGTCGAAGCTGCGCGCGGCGCGGGTGTCGAGCTGCGTGCCCGGACCGCCGTGCTGTCGCTGCGAGGGACGACAGCGGTCTGCCTCACTGAGGGCGACGAGCACGTGACGCTCCTGCGAGCGCGCCGGGTCCTCGTGGCTCCGGGTGCGAGCGACCGGCCCGTTCCGTTCCCGGGGTGGACCCTTCCAGGCGTCGTCACCGCCGGCGGCGCGCAGGCGCTGGTCAAGGCCTCCCGGGTTGCGCCGGGAACCCGCGTCGCCTTCGCAGGGAGTGGTCCGCTCGCGCTGGCGTTCCCAGCGCAACTCCGCCACCTGGGGGTGAACGTGGTCCTCGCGCTGGAGGCAGGCCCCGCGCCGCGGGCGCCCACGGTGGCGCGTCTTGTCGTCGCGGGGTGGGGGAACGCGGCGTTGTTGCGGGATGCCCTCACCTACCGCGCGCGGCTGCTTGGGGCGCGCGTACCGCTGCGCTATGGGCGCATCGTCGTTCGAGCCGAGGGCGAAGACCGGGTGGAGGCCGTCGTCCATGCCGCCGCCGACGCGGACTGGCGAGCGATCCCCGACTCGGAGGAGCGCCTCGAGGTCGACACGCTGTGCGTGGGCTACGGCTTCGTCCCCTCCACGGAGCTACTGCGCCTCGCCGGTTGTCAGTTCGGCTACGACGAGAACCTGGGCGGCCTCGTCGTCGAGGTCGACGCCTGGCAGCGGACGAACGTCGAGGGCGTGCTGGCCGCTGGGGACGGCACCGGGGTGCGCGGCGCACTGGTGGCCATGGCTCAGGCCCGCCTGGCCGCCCTGGGTGCGGCTGCGGACCTAGGCGCCGTCAGCCGTGCCAGGGCGGCGCGGCTCGCGCGTCCGGTGCGTCGCCAGCTCGCGGCGAAAGAACGCTTCCGCCGGGCGCTCCTGCCGCTGTACGCGGTAGGCCCTGGCATCTACGAGCTTGCGACCCCTGAGACGGTCGTATGCCGCTGCGAGGAAGTCACCCTTGCCCGCCTCGAAGAGGCCATGGAGGCTACCGTCGACACCGACGCGCTGAAGAGCTACACCCGCGCCGGAATGGGGCTCTGCCAGGGGCGAAGTTGCCAGCCCCAGATTGGCGCGGTCCTCGCCCGTCGGACGGGGGCGGCGAGCGAGGCCGGCAGTCTGCTCGACGGGGCGAACGAGGCGCGACGCCCTGTTCCGCGCCTGTCCGGCGGGCAGCTCGCGGCCCTGGCGGGGACCACGCCAAGGCCGCCCGTCCGTCCCGCCGCGATCGGCGTGCTCGCCGACGACACTGTGCCCGACCGGGGGTTGTTCGTCGGTGGATGAGCGGGCGTCCGCCGAAAGCGGCACTTGCGTTGACGCCGCTCGCGAGCCGGGTGCCGGCGTCCTCCTCCCGCGGCGCTCGGACCTCTCCGGTGAGGTCCCGACGGACACCGACGTCGTGATCGTCGGCGGCGGCCTCGCCGGGTGTGCCCTCGCCTACTTCCTCGCCACCCAAGGGGTGGAGCTCGCAGTGCTCGAGCGCGCCGAGCTGAATCGCGAGGCGTCGGGCACGAACGCAGGGAGCTTCCACTTCCAGATCGCCATCCACCAGCTGACCGGCGCGGGCGCAGACGCAGACCGCGATCGCCTGCTCGCCGACGTGCGCTTGCTCGTGCGCGCCGCGGCCATGTGGCGAGACCTCGAACGCGAGCTTCGTGCGGACCTCGGGGTCCACGTGACGGGCGGCCTCATGGTCGCCGAGACCCCGGAGCAGCTCCAGATCCTCGTCACCAAGCAGCGCATCGAGCGCGACGGGGGCCTCGACACCGAGGTGCTGACGGGCGCGGAGCTGCGCAACTTTGCGCCGTACCTCGCCGAAGACCTGGCCGGAGCCAGCTACTGCGCGACCGAAGGCTACGCCAATCCCCTCCTTGCCGCGCCGGCGTTCGCGGCACGCGCTTTCGAAGCGGGTGCCGCTGTACGCACGTACGCGCCGGTCGAGCGGATCGAGCAGCTGGAGGACGCCGGGGCGGCGCGCTTCGCCGTGCACCACGCCCGCGGCAAGGTACGCGCTCACCGTGTGGTCAACGCGGCAGGGGCTTGGGCACACGAGCTCGCCCGGGGCAACGGGTTCGAGCTCCCGCTTCGCGCCGAGGGGCTGCACATGAACGTTACGGAGCCTCGCGACCGGCTGCTCGTGCCGCTGATCCAGCACATCGGCAGGCGCCTCACCCTGAAGCAGTCCTCGAACGGCACGTTCATCGTCGGCGGTGGCTGGCCGGCGCGCGCGGAACCCTGGCCCGCGCGCCCGTCTGTCCGCTGGAGCTCGGTCGCGGGCAACGCGGCGGTCGCGCGCCGCGTCGTGCCTGCGCTCGCCGACGTCCGGGTGATCCACACGTGGGCCGGCGTCTGGGCTGCGAGCAAGGACCTCCTGCCCGTGGTAGGGGAGTCGGCGCGCGTGCCCGGCTACTTCACCTGCGTGGTGCCAACCGGGTTCACGCTCGGCCCGCTCATGGCGAGCCTTCTCGCCGGGCAGATGACCGGGACCTCTGCGACCTTGCCGTCCGAGTACAGCCCCGACCGCGCGCCCACGCTTGCCAGAGGGGGCGCTCGGCAAGGTGGCCCGTCGTGAGAGGAGGAACGTTGAACCGTGACGACGTCGAGTGGAAGGGGTACTGGCCATCATGCCCCACGCCCTTCACCGAGGGGGGGGAGCGCGTGGACTTTGAAGCCCTGCGCGCGCTCCTGGAGCACTACGTGGGCTGTGGGTTCCACGGGGTGCTCGTGAACGGCACGGTCGGGGAGTGGTTCTCCCAGACCGAAGAAGAGCGCCGGTCGGTCGCGGAGACCGCCGTCGAGCAGGTGGCCAACCGGATGACCGTGGTCATCGGGTGCACCGGCTACACCGCGAAGGAAGTCGCCGCCTTCGGTCGGCATGCCATGAGCTGCGGCGCCGACGGGGTGGAGGCGAGCGCGCCGCCGTACTCGAAGCCGTTCCCCGAGGAGATCGTCCAGTACTACCGGGACGTCTCCGACGGGCTTGACGCTCCGCTGCTCGTCTACAACTGGCCGCACGGTACGAGCGTCGACATCGGCCCGGACCTCTTCGAGCGCATCGTGGCGATCGACCACGTCGTGGCGGTGAAGGACAGCACGCCCGACGCGGAGCAGTTCTACGAGACGGCCCGCAGGGTCGTCGGCGACGCGCGCGTCTTCGGCCCGTTCATGACGTCGAAGGGCCTCGACGTGCTGCGCACGAGCGGGGGCGATGGCTTCATCGGTGGCGGGAGCCTCTTCGGAGCGGCCGACGCCGCTTTCTGGGAGGACTTCTGGCGCGGGGACCTCGCGCCCTGCGAGGACCACGTCCGCCGCACCGAGGCCCTGTTCCCCGAGCTGTGGCTCCCCGGAGGCTGGGCAGGTGTCCACGGCGCCTACCAGAGCGAGCTGAAGGCCGCGATGGCGATGCTCGGCCAGCCTGGCGGTACCGTGCGCCCGCCCCGGCTCCCCGTCACCGACCCGGCGGCGCTCGTCGAGATCCGGGCGGCGCTCACCGGCGCAGGGCTGCTGCCCCGATGAGCGTGCTCGTCGACGAGCGGGCCAGGGAGCTCTTCAGGGGGGTCGACCACGTCGGCGTCGGGGTGGTCGACATGGACGCGGCCTTGGAGTGGTTCTCGGCGTCGCTCGGGTTCTCGCGGGTGCTCTTCGACTACACCGGCGAGCTTCCGGGCCTCGAGGAGCTGACCCAGCGTAGGCGCACCCGGGCGCGTGTGGCCATGCTCGCGAGCCGCTTTGTCACGTCGCTCGGGCCGGGTCGGATCAAACTTGTCCAGGTCCTCGAGGAGGACGGCACCCCGCCAATCCCCGGCGACGCGGGATGGGGGGAGCTCGGCATCTGCGAGGTCTGCGTCCACGCTCGGGACGTGGCTGCCGTCCACAGGCAGCTCGTCGAAGCACGCGGCTGCACGGAGCTGATGGCGCCGGTCAGCGCGCAGGTGACCCCGTTCGGCGTGGACGTGGACCTCTCCTACGTGGCGGACCCCGGGGGCGGCAAGGTAGAGGTACTCGAGTGGACCGGGCTGCGGCGGGCGCTTCCCGGCGAGCCGCGGCTTGAGGGGGTGAACCACGTGGCCTTCGGTGTCGCCGACATGACCGCGACCCGCGAATTCTACGGGAGCCTCGGGTTCGTCCATCTCGTTCTGGAGAGCGACGGGTACTTCGAGCCGATGCGCCCGTGGTACCCGAGGGAGATGCCGCGCCAGCACATGATCCTCGCCCTGCCGGGGCAAGGGGCCGGCATCGAGCCCGTGCGGCTGCACCCCGAGACCCTCGATCGGCGGGGGCAATGGGGCCACTGCGGCCCGATGGAGTTCGCCATCGGGGTGTCCAATCTGGACCGGGCGTACGCGCGGCTCAGGGAGGCCGGCGTGCAGTTCCACGACGAGCCGCAACTCGTGGACGTCGGCGTCGGCGAGTGGCGCTACGTGTACTTCGAGGACCCTGACGGGCTGTACGTCTCGCTGGTCGAGGCGCGCTACTGATTCCGGGTGCTCGAGGAGTGATCGCCCGGTCCTGCCACCGGCTTGGCTATTGGATCGGGGCTCACTCGCGGGGCGGAACTCGGGTGCAGTCATGACTCCGGTGCAGTCATGAGGAAGGCATCGGCCGAAGTTGCCGTCTGCGGCGACGTCGGCGGTCGCCGTGGCGAGGTGCTCGGTGTTCAGGACGGGTCCCAGCTGTCATGCGAAGCTCGCGGCGCTCGTGCCTGTGCGTGCTTGAAGGGTCCAACAACTGGGTCGTCGCCAGTCCACGCCAGGCGACAAGCGGGCATCGGGGCAAGGCGAAGACAGCGCGGGCTGCCCGGGTTTCCAGCGGATCTGTGCTGAGCGGAAGCCCTTGTTGGCTGCGTCGTTGGGAGCTGGACAGAACTGGTCCGAGGCAGCCAGACGAAGGAGGGAATGAAAGCTCAGGCCGCGATGTCGTACTCGTGGATGGTGCCGCCGAGAACGTCACGGCGGGTGATCTTGCGGGCCGTGGCCGGCCGCACTGACCTGGGGACTGGCTGGTCGAGGTTAAGCGATCGG
>JAJYXS010000076.1 GCA_021801615.1 Actinomycetes bacterium | reverse complement strand
TCGCGGCACCGGAGAGGTGGCGGTCTGCTTCTTCGGTGACGGCACCACCAATATCGGCGCCTTCCACGAAGCGTTGAACCTCGCCGCCGTCTGGAAGCTTCCGGTCGTGTTCGTCTGCGAGAACAATCGGTGGATGGAGTACACGCCGATCTCGTCGGTGACCGCGGTCGCACACCCCGCGGCAGACCGCGCGCGTGCGTACGGGCTGGACCCGGTGCTCGTCGACGGCAACGACGCGGACATGACGTACGCGGCCGCGAGCGAGGCGATCGAGCGTGCCCGTGGTGGTGCCGGCCCCAGCCTGGTGGAGGCGGAGACGTACCGTCACGGCGGCCACTCGAGAGCCGACCCCGGCAAGTACCGGCCCGAAGAAGAGGTGGAGGAGTGGCTCGCGCGCGACCCGATCCCGCGCTATCGCGCTCGCCTGCTCGAATCGGGCGTCGACGAGGCGGTCCTTCGGCGCGTCGAGGAGGCGTCGCAGGCGGCGGTCGACGCCGCGACGCGGGAGGCCGAGGCGAGCCCGTCTCCCGACCTGTCGCTCGTCTTCTCCAACGTCTGGGCGGATGGAGGCTCGTCGTGGCGGAGATGACCTATCGCGACGCGGTCGCGCACGGGATCGCCCAGGAGATGCAGCGAGACCCGACGGTCGTGCTCCTCGGCGAGGACGTCGGCGCGGCCGGCGGTGTGTTCAAGGCGACCGTGGGGCTGGTCGACCGCTTCGGTCGGGACCGCGTGGTGGACACTCCGATCTCCGAGCAGGCGATCCTCGGCGCAGCGATGGGTGCCGCGATGACCGGGCTTCGTCCGATCGCGGAGGTCATGTTCTCCGACTTCTTCGCGGTCTGCTGGGACATCGTGGCGAACCAGATCGCGAAGACGCGCTACATGACCAACGGGCAGGTTGCGCTACCGCTCGTCATCCGCTCTGCCAACGGCGGCGGGGTGCGCTTCGGTGCCCAGCACTCCCAGAGCGTGGAGAACTGGGCGATGGCGGTCCCGGGCCTGAAGGTCGTCGCGCCCTCCACCCCCCGGGACGTCGTCGGGCTGCTGGCGGCCGCGGTGAGGGACCCCGACCCCGTCCTCTTCTTCGAGCAGAAGTCGCTGTACCCGACGAAAGGGGAGGTTCCCGACGGGGAGATCGCAGACGAGCTCGGCACCGCCGCCGTGCGGCGTCACGGAAAGGACGCGACCGTCGTGGCCCTGGCCGCGATGGTGCCCCGCGCGATGGAGGCGGCCGACGCCCTCGCCGCCGAGGGCGTCGAGGTCACCGTCATCGACCTCAGGTCCCTCGTACCCCTCGACGTGACGACCCTGTCGGCGTCCGTGGCGGAGACCGGCCACCTCGTCACGGTGGAGGAGAACCCGCGGCTGTGCGGCTGGGGAGCCGAGGTCGCGTCCATCGTCGCCGAGGAGCTCCTGTTCGATCTCGACGGGCCGATCGTTCGGGTGACGACGCCGCACGTCCCCCTGCCGGCCGCAGACGCTCTGGAGGACGCGGCGATGCCGTCCGTCGCGCGGATCGTGGACGGCGTCCGCCGTGCCCTCCGCTGATCCGCTCATCCGCCGGCCGCTCATCCGCCGGCCACTGGTTCGCGCATCCGCTGAGCCGAACCGCCGGTCCGCGCATGCGCGGATCCGCCGAGCAGCGAGGAGCGTGGATCCGCCCGCCGGCGTCAGCGGATCCGCTGTTCCGCCCGCCGGCGAGCCCTGACCCTCGTCGTGTCCGACGCGTGTCAGGACGACCCGCCGGCATCGGACCACCCGCCGTGGTGGAGCCGCTCGGCGACCCCGGGTCGGGGGCGGTCGAGCGACGCGGACCGGAGGTCGTTGCCGTCCGGGTAGCCGAGAAGGACGGCGCCGAAGAGCCGCCATCCCTCCGGCACTCCGAGTGCGTCGAGCACCGCGCGCTCGGACCGAAAGTTGCCGAGGAAGCAGGCGCCGAGGCCCTCGGAGGTGGCGCCCAGCAGGAGGGTCATGACGCCGAAGGCCGCGTCGGCGAACCAGTAGGGCACCGGCCACGCGTCCTCCGCACGGCCGAGGCCGAGGTCGGAGGCCGCCGCGGCCTTATCCTGCTCGGAGTAGCGAGCGAGGTAGGCCGCCGGGGAGGCGACGGCGACCGCGACCACCGGAGCCCGGGAGAGCCCTGGCCAGCGTCGAGAGCTCGTCCGCCACGCGTTGGTCGTCGCGGCGTCCCAGTAGCGCGACGTCTCTGCCGGCCCACGGAGCACCACCCAGGCGGTCCCCGCGGTGTTGCCGGCGGTCGGAGCACGCAGAGCGTCCCGTAGAAGCTGGTCGAGGACCCCGGCGGCCACGGGGCGTTCGGAGAAGCTGCGCACCATGCGCCTGGCGGCCACAGCGTCGTGCAGGTCCACGCGCACGAGTCTGCCAATCGCCGCAGCCCAGCACCGCCCCCAACCCGTCCCCGCTTCCGCCCCCGGCCTTCGCACCGCCCCAGGCCGTCGCACCCGGCCTCCCCGGCCGCACCCCGCTTCCGCCCGCGGCCTTCGCACCCCACCACGTCGGCCACGGTGACCGATTGTCGACCGGGCGAGTAAGGTATTGGCCATGACCACTCCTCGCGAGCTTCTGGCCCAGGCGAAGGCCGCCATTACAGAGGTGGAGCCCGGCGCGGCCGCGGAGCGCCTCGGTGTCGCCGCCTTCCTCGACGTGAGGGAGCCCGACGAGTACGAGCAGGGGGCGATCCCCGGCGCGATCCACCTGCCCCGTGGCAATCTCGAGTTCTCGGTGGAGGGCCGGATCCCCGACAAGACGCTGCCGGTCGTCGTCTACTGCGCCGGCGGCGCAAGGTCCGCGCTCGCGGCCAAGACGCTCGTCGACCTCGGCTACAAGGACGTCGTCTCGATGATCGGCGGCTTCAACCGCTGGAAGGACGAGGGCCGCGAGTGGGCCGTGCCGCGCACGCTCACGAGCAGCCAGCGGAACCGGTACCACCGCCACCTCCTCCTGCCGGAGGTGGGGGAGGGTGGACAGCAGAAGCTGCTCGACTCGAAGGTGCTGCTGCTCGGCGCGGGCGGCCTCGGCTCCCCGGCTGCGCTCTACCTCGCGGCAGCTGGGGTGGGCACGATCGGGATCATCGACATGGACGTCGTGGACGAGTCGAACCTCCAGCGCCAGGTCCTGCACAACATGGACCGGATCGGGGAACGCAAGGTCGACTCGGCGAAGAAGACGTTGAGCGCGATGAACCCCGACGTCGTCGTGGAGACGTTCGACGTCCGGCTGGGTGCCGACAACGTGCTCGAGATCTTCGACGGCTACGACCTCGTGGTTGACGGCACCGACAACTTCCCGACTCGCTACCTGGTCAACGACGCGTCGCTGTTGAAGCGGATCCCTGTCGTCCACGGGTCGATCTTCCGGTTCGAGGGGCAGGTCACGGTCTTCGACCCGTACAACGGGCCGTGCTACCGGTGCCTCATCCCCGAGCCGCCGCCCGCCGAGCTCGCTCCGTCCTGCGCCGAGGCGGGAGTGCTCGGCGTGCTTCCCGGCATCGTCGGTTCGATCCAGGCGATCGAGGCCATCAAGATGCTGCTGTCGCTCGGCGACCCGCTCGTCGGGCGGCTCCTCGCCTACGACGCGATGGAGGAGACGTTCCGCACGTTCAAGGTGCGGAGGGACCCCGAGTGCCCCACGTGCGGAGAGCACGCCGGCGAGATCGTCATCGCCGAGTACGACGACCTCTGCATGCCGCACGTGCGCTGACCCCGTCGGCGCGGCGGCCCAGGGTTGCGCGTGCGGGCCTGCAGCGTCGGCGCGGCGGCCCAGGGTTGCGCGATCGGGCCTGAAGCGTCGGCGCGGCGGCCCAGGGTTGCGCGATCGGGCCTGAAGCGTCGGCGCGGCGGCCCAGGGTTGCGCGATCGGGCCTGCAGCGTCGGCGCGGCGGCCCAGGGTTGCGCGATCGGGCCTGCAGCGTCGGCGCGGCGGCCCAGGGTTGCGCGTGCGGGCCTGAAGCTTCGACGTCCCGAGCCCAGCGGCGGGAGCTCGCACGCGGAGCCACGCGACGGCGATGCGCCCGCGCTGGTCGGTTGCGGTAGTGCGGCTCGGTCTGCCTAGCAATTCTTACGGAAGTGTGTCAATCTTTACGAAGTGGCTTCCGTATCTTGTTCAACTCTCGCTCACACAACGCCAACTCCGTTACAAAATTGTGATGCCAGGATGATCGGGATGGGAAGCCGCCCCACCGCAACGATGTCTGGTTCCTCGCCGGTCTCCGGTCTCTCGCCGCTCTCCGCTCTCTCGCCGGTCTCCGGCGGAGCCGCGGCCGACCCGCCGGCGGGTGCGGGCGCGCCACTCCGGCGACTGTGGCTGGTGCGCCACGGTGAGAGCGAGTGGAACGCAGGCGGTCTCGTCCAGGGACAGCAGGACCCGGGCCTCAGCGATCTCGGGCGCGAGCAGGCCGCACACTGCGCCGGCGAGCTCGCCCGCGCACGTCCCGCGTCCACGGCCGTGTGGTCGAGCGACCTGAGGCGAGCGCTCGAGACCGCCGCACCGATCGGGAGGGCATTGGCGCTCGGCGTGAAGGTGGATCCGGGGCTTCGGGAGCGCTCCCTCGGTGTCGCCGAGGGCACCTCGAGCCTGTCGCTCCGTCCCGAGTGCTCCGGCGTCGCAGGCGGGATGGTGGTGGACGCGGACGCCGCTCCTGCAGGCGGCGAGTCGGTCCGCCAGCTCTACGAGCGTGCCGTGAGGTGCGCCCTCCGGATCCTCTCGGGCCACTCCGGCGACGTCGTGCTGGTCTGCCACGGCGGGGTCATCCGCATCCTGCTCGCGTGGCTCGACGGCGTCGGGCCCGACGGGATGGCGTGGCCCGAGGTGGAGAACGGCGTCCCGGTGGTTCGCAGCCTCCCGGCTGTGGAAGCCGTGCGACCGGAGGAGGACCCCACGACTTCCCAACGAGCACCCACTTCCCAACGAGCACCCACTTCCCAACGAGCACCCACTTCCCAACGAGCACCCACTTCCCAACGAGCAACGGAGGACGCATGAACCGGACGACGCTCACCCTGCCGGCTCGCGCCAGCAAGCCGCGCTGCAAGGGGCTGACCATGGTCGTGGACGGAGGTGTCCCGCTCGGGACGCTGCGCGACATCGTCGCCAGCGCAGGCGAGTACCTCGACTTCGTGAAGTTCGGGTGGGGGACCGCGCTCGTGTCCGCCGAGCTCGGCGAGAAGATCGCTCTGCTCCGAGCCAACGACGTCGACTACTACTTCGGGGGGACGCTCTTCGAGAAGCACGTCCTCCAGGACCGCTTCGACGACTTCCGCGCTCTGTGCCACGAGTGGTCGTGCCGGTTCGTCGAGGTGTCCAACGGGACGATCGAGCTGTCGAACCTGGAGAAGACCGGCTACGTTCGCAAGCTCGCCGCCGAGTTCACGGTCGTCTCGGAGGTCGGCTTCAAGGACGCCGGGCGCTCGGACCGGCTCGTGCCCCGTCGTTGGATCGAGTACGTGCAGGACGACCTCGCCGCCGGCGCGTTCCTCGTGACGCTCGAGTCACGGGAGAGCGGTACCGCAGGCATCTGCCGTGCAGACGGCCGGCTCCGCGCCGGGCTCGTGGAGGAGCTGGTGAGCGAGCTGCCGGTCGACCGCCTGCTGTTCGAAGCGCCGACCACCGCGCTCCAGGCGCACATGGTGCGCCTCGTCGGTCCCGACGTGAACCTCGGCAACGTCGCACCGGCGGGGGTCCTGGCGCTCGAGACCCTCCGCCTGGGGCTGCGCGCGGACACGCTGACCGATTTCGAGGAGCCCGCGCGGTGAGGGCCGTGAGGGAGCACCTCTTCCACCTCGCGATCCCGGTATCGGACCTGGAGGAGGCTCGCAGCTTCTACGTGACAGGGCTCGGGTGCAAGCTCGCCCGGAGCTACCCCGACCGGATCACGCTCGACTTCTTCGGCGACCAGGTGGTCTGCCACCTCACCGAGCCCGAGCCACAGATGGGGCCGCTCTCGCTCTACCCGCGCCACTTCGGCGTCACCTTCCTCGAGGGGGAGGACTTCGACCTCTTGCACGAGCTCGCGCAGCTACGGAAGCTGCCGTTCTTCCTCGACGTGTCGGTCCGCTTCGAGGGGATGCCGGAAGCGCACCGCACCTTCGTGCTGCGGGACCCCTTCGACAACCTGCTCGAGTTCAAGCACTACCGCGATCCGAGGATGGCGTACTGACGTGGCGCTGACCTACGCGACGCGGCGTGCTCGGTCCGTCTCCAGCAGGTCCGGCGCGTCGGTCGGTGAGCTGCTGGGGCTCCGGTCGGCGGCCTCGGGGGGATGCGCGTACCTGGAGCCCGCACGCGAGGCGCAGCCCGTCACCTACGGCGAGCTCGGCCGGATCGCCGCGCGCTGGGCCGAGCGGCTCGAAGACGTCGACCTCGCTCGGGGCGAGACGGTCGGCGTCTGCATGTCCGACCCGCTGGCACAGGCCGTCGTCTTCCTCGCCGTGCTCGCGGCCGAACGGACGGTCGCGCCGCTCGACCCCTCGGGGACCGACGCGGAGCTCGCCGCAGCCTGCGTACGCGTGACGCCGCGCCTCGTCGTTGCTGACCGGCCCGCACCCCCCGGCGCGCCGGTCTGGTGGGTCACGAAGCCCTCGCGTGCGTGGCTCGTCGAAGGGCCCACACGAGCTGCTCGACCCGCTCGGCGTCCCACTCGGCCCGCTCGGCGTCCCACTCAGCCCACACATCCCACACATCCCACACATCCCACTCAGCCCACACATCCCACACATCCCACTGAGCCCACACATCCCACTCAGCCCACACGGCCCACTCGGCCCACACGGCCCGAGCCGGCAGCAGGCCGTCCTGCCGGCGCTGGCGGCGTCGTCCTCTCCACCTCGGGGACGACGGGACAGGCGAAGGTCATCCGGCTCGAGGAGCCGCAGCTTCTCCACGCTGCGAGCTCGATCGCGCAGCACTTCGAGCTCTCCCCGGACGACCGCGGCTTCAATGCGTTGCCCCTCGCGCACATCAACGCCCAGGTGGTCGGGCTGCTCGCGACGCTCGTGTCGGGCGCCACCATCGTGCTCGACGACCGGTTCCACCGTCGCGGCTTCTGGGCGACGATGGCCCGCCGGAGGATCACGTGGGTCAACGCGGTCCCGGCGATCCTCGCGAGGCTCGCCATGCTCGAAGAAGGGGAGGTGGTCCCCGACGGGATCCGCTTCGCCCGGTCGGCATCGGCCCCACTGGCGGTGCCGGTGCTCGAGCGCTTCGAGCGGGCGACCGGGATCCCGGTCGTCGAGACCTACGGGATGACGGAGGCGGCCAGCCAGATCACCGCGAATCCGCTCCACGGCCCCCGCAAGCCTGGCTCGGTCGGCCTGCCCGTGGGCACCGAGGTGCGCGTGGTCCCCGGCGGCGGGGACACCGGCGACGCCGCCGCGGCGCCCGGCGAGGTGGGGCGCGTCCAGGGATCACACCGGGACGACTTGCGAGCGGTCCCGGATACCGCCGCGGCGCCCGGCGAGGTGGGGCGCGTCCAGGGATCACACCGGGACGACTTGCGAGCGGTCCCGGATACCGTCGCGGCGCCCGGCGAGGTGGGGCGCGTCCTCGTGCGTGGGCCGAGCGTGATCCGCGCGTACGTGTCGCCCGGCTACGAGGACCGTATCGACGCCGACGGGTGGCTCGACACGGGCGACCTCGGGTACCGGGACGGCGCCGGGTTCCTGTTCCTCGTCGGGAGAGCCGACGACGTGATCAACCGCGGCGGCGAGAAGGTGTACCCGCTCGAGGTCGAAAGCGTCGTTCTCGGCGATCCGCAGGTGACGTCGGTCGCCGTGGCGGGGCGCGACGACGAGGCGCTCGGCAGGGTACCGGTCGCCTACCTCGTCGTCGACGGCGTGGGGGGGCCCGACGACGAGCGGCTCGCGGCGGCCGTCGCGGCCCGGGTGCACCGTCGCTGCACGCGCCTGCTCTCGCGTCCGAAGCGCCCTGTCGCGTACCACGTCGTCGATCGGCTGCCGCAGGGCGCGACGGGCAAGGTGCGCCGCGGCGCGCTCGCCGGAGCGACCCCGCTCTTCTCTCTGCTCGTCTCGTGACGGAGCCGGCTCGTCCAGCGACCGACCGGCCCAGCAAGCCGCGCCTCGACCACGTCGATGCGATGCGGCCGGTGAAGCAGCTGGGCGTGGTGTCGACGCACTCGCTGCTCTTCTTCGCTCCCGCAGCGGCGATCTCGGTGGGCGGGGCGCTCACGCTGCTGCACGTCACGCGCGAGGCGTTCCTCTTCATCTCGGCGTGCATGCTCACCTACGGCTACGCGGACATCGGCCGCATCGGGTACCGGTACTTCTATCGACGGCGCTTCGTCGCGGTCGCGGTGCCCTACGCGTGCTGGACCGTCATCTACTTCCTCGTCTCGCTGCCCGGCTCCGGCCTGGGCGTGTGGGGCGGGCTCCGGCACTTCGGCTACCTGCTCGGCACTGGGTACTACCAGCTGTACTACCTGGTCGTCATCATGCAGTTCTACGTCTTGTTCCCTGCGCTGCTCTGGCTGGTGCGCCGCTTCGCCACGCGCCCATGGACGCTCGTCGGGATCGCGCTCTTCGTGCAGGTGCTGGTCACGAGCCTCATGCACTGGGACGTCCTGCCACCGCACATGCGCGGCTACTGGGCCACGCGTGAGGTCACCTCCTACCTCTTCTACCTCGTGGCCGGCATGGTGGTCGCGTTCCACCTCCACGACGTCCATCGTTTCCTGCTCCGCAACGGCTGGAGGATCCTCGGCGCGACGGTGATTGCCGCCGCGTTGGCCGAGGCGTGGTACGTCGCGGCCGACGACCACCTCGTGTCGTGGCTGGGCTCCGGGTCCGACCCGCTCCAGCCGATCGTGATCCCCTTCAACATCGGGGCGATCGCCTGCGTGTACCTCTTCGGTGTGTGGCTCGTGGAGGAGCGGCGCCCACGTCCCGTCCGGGCCATGGCGATGTCGGGCTCCGACAACTCCTACACCATCTACCTCGCGCAGATGCTCTTCGTCTACGCGCTCTCCGACCTCGGCTGGCGCTCGCTCGAGCGTGTGGTCCCCTGGCCGATCGTCGTTGCCGTGGCCGTCGTGATCGTGGTGCTCTCGAGCGTGCTGCTCTCGAGCGTGCTCGCCCGGACCCCGCTCGCCGTCGCGCTCACCGGGCGAAGGCGTGAGCGCTGGTCGACCTGGCTCCCGCGAGGCCTGTGGCGCTCCGAGGAGGGCGGTCCGGCGCCCGCCGGCAGCGCGCGCGCGACGGCCGCTGCGACCGCGTCGGCGATCACGCGGTAGCCGGAAGGGGTGGGGTGGATGTTGTGGTAGGTGCACATCCAGGTGGTCGTGCAGGCCTTGGAGACCGCGTCCGGCCCGACGTGCGCGCCTTTGGGCTCGGAAACTCGCGCGACGACTGCGCCGGCCGCGTGGTAGGCGGACTCGAGGACGTGGTTCATCCGGTCGAAGACCCCGACCGTCGCCCGGGCGAAGCCCACCGCGCCGAAGCGCGCGTCCGCGACGTAAGGGTCGGCATGCTCGAGGCCGACGACGAGGAGGCCGGGCCCGCCGGCTGCGCGGAGCTCCGCGAGGATCGTCGGGAGGGCCTTCGAGATGCGATCCAGCGCGCTGGCGACGCAGGCCTCGTCGACGGTGTGCCGGACGAGGCACGGCCAGACGTCGTTGAAGCCGAGGTCGACGGTGACGAGGGCGACGCGGCGGGGGTGGGCGCGGATGACGCGCGCCGCGGCGGCGACCTCGGACCCGGCCTCGTACCGGCAACCCCCGGCGCCGTCGAGCGCGCCCTGCGCGGTGATGCCCGGGCAGCCGAGGTCGACGAGCCGGAGCCCCGGCCAGCGGGCCTGTTCCATCGTGACGAGATCGTCGGCGTAGCCCTGGTCCGTGCGCACCCCGTGGCGGTCCCAGGGCACCGGTTGGACCCCTACCGACTCGGACGCGCCGATCGCGATGTAGTAGTAGGGACCGGACCGCCTGAGCGCACGAGCCTCCGGGCCCGACGTGCTCGCGGCGCCCGAGGTGCTCGCGGCGCCCGAGGTGCTCGCGGCGAGGAGCGCCACCGCCACGACCGAGATGCCGGCCGCGACCAGGACGGTCGCCGCGACCGAGAGGGCCGCACCGGCAGCCCCGACTGCCTGGATCGCCGCCGCACGCAGCCCCCGGAGGGCGTGCGCGCCGTTGCGCACGGGAGCCGGATCCGGAGCGCGCGGTCGCACCGACGGGACCGTACAGGGCGTGCCCGGCGCAGGCGTTACGGGATCGTCGCGCTCTCGTGACGGTCGCACTCTCCGGCCGGTCGCGGCCGCCCAGAAGCTGCACGGGTCGGGGCCGGGCGCGCACGCGCCGTAGCCTTGAGCCGTGCCAGCACGTGACGAGACCCGCCGGACCGACTCGGGCATCCAGATCGAGCCCGTCTACGGGCCTGCCGCGCTGGCAAGCTGGGACCCCGACGTCAAGCTCGGCGAGCCCGGGCGCTACCCCTACACCAGGGGCGTCCACCCCGAGATGTACCGGCGCCGGCTGTGGACCATGCGCCAATACGCGGGGTTCGGCACCGCAGAGGCGACCAACGATCGGTTCAAGTTCCTCCTGGAGCACGGCCAGACCGGGCTCTCCTGCGCGTTCGACCTGCCGACGCAGATGGGCTACGACTCCGACCATCCCCGTGCAGAAGGGGAGGTCGGCAAGGTCGGCGTCGCGATCGACTCGCTCGCCGACATGCGCCTCCTGCTCGACGGGCTCCCGCTCGACGAGGTCACCACGTCGATGACCATCAACGCCACCGCGGCCATCCTGCTCCTGCTCTACGAGCTGGTCGCCGAGGAGCGAGGGCTGAGCGCCGCCTCGCTCGGCGGCACGATCCAGAACGACATCTTGAAGGAGTACATCGCCCGCGGCACCTACATCTACCCGCCGCGTCCGTCGATGCGGCTGGTCGTCGACACCTTCGCCTACTGCAAGGAGCGCCTGCCGAGATGGAACACGATCTCGATCTCGGGGTACCACATCCGCGAGGCAGGTTCGACGGCGGTCCAGGAGGTCGCGTTCACCCTCGCCGACGCGATCGCGTACGTGGAAGCCGCGCTCGAGGCGGGGCTCGCCCTGGACGAGTTCGCGCCGAGGCTGTCGTTCTTCTTCAACGCGCACAACAACCTCTTCGAGGAGGTCGCGAAGTTCCGCGCCGCGCGGCGCTTGTGGGCAAGGATCATGACCGAGCGCTTCTCGGCGAAGGACGAACGCTCCAAGATGCTCCGGTTCCACACCCAGACCGGGGGGTCGACGCTGACGGCCCAGCAGCCCGACAACAACATCGTGCGCGTCACCCTCCAGGCGCTCGCAGCGGTGCTCGGGGGAACCCAGAGCCTCCACACGAACGGCTTCGACGAGGCGCTCGGGCTCCCGACCGAAAGGGCAGCGAAGCTCGCCTTGCGCACCCAGCAGATCATCGGGTACGAGTCGGGCGTCGCGGACACCGTCGACCCGCTCGCAGGCTCCTACTACCTCGAGACCCTGACCGACGAGGTGGAGCGCGCGGCGCTCGCGTACCTGGAGCGCATCGACGAGATGGGCGGCGCGGTCGCGGCGATCGAGTCCCGGTTCCTCCAAGGGGAGATCGAGGCCGCGGCGTACGCGTACGCGAAGGCCGTCGACGACGCCGAGAAGGTGGTCGTCGGGGTCAACCGGTTCGCGGACGAGGAGGTGGAGCCCGTCGAGGTCTTCCCGGTCGACCCCGAGCTCCAACGCGCCCAGGTGAGGCGCCTCGAAAAGGTCCGAGCAGAGCGCGACGCCGACGCGGTCGCTCGCGCGCTCGAGGACGTCCGTGCGGCCGCACGCGGGACGCAGAACCTGCTCGTCCCCATGAAAGAGGCGCTCCGGCGCATGGCGACGCTCGGCGAGGTCTCCGACGCGCTGCGCGCGGAATGGGGGGTCTACCGTCCGGCGGGATGAACCGCACGAAGCAGGTGGTCACGAAGAGCCGGCTCCCTGGCCGCGTCGATCGCCGTCCATGCCATCGCCACCGCCCCGTCGTGCAGCGCGGCGTCGGCCGAGGGCGTGATGCACGCCGCCGCGAACGCGTGGCTGTGGTTGCCCGCGCCGCCCGCTTCGATCCCGAGGAGCGGGTGGATCGTCGGCACGGCGAGCGACACGTTGGCCATGTCGGTGGAGAACGTCGGGGGCGGCACGCCCTCGTCGTCGAGGGGGAAGCGGCGGCCCAGCGCCTCGGCGTTCGCGCGGTACGCCGCAAGAAGCGGGCCGTCGCTCTCCATGTGCGAGTAAGGGGGCGAGACGTCCGCGAACGAGGCCGTGGCGCCCGTGGCGAGGGCTCCGGCGTGGAAGCAGGCGCGCACGCGCGCGTCGAGCCGCTCGAGGTCGGAGAGGGTCCCGGCCCTGCACATGAAGCGCCCGCGGACGGTCTCGGGGATCACGTTCGCGGCGACACCGCCTTCCAGGACGACGCCGTGCACCTGGTCGCCGGGCGGGAGCTGCTGGCGGAGCAGGCCGATCGCCACCTGCGAGACCGTCATCGCGTCGAGCGCGTTCACCCCTGCCCACGGCGCGGCGGACGCGTGCGCCTCTCGGCCGCGGAACGTCACGTCGAAGTGCGAGACCGCGAGGCAGCGCCCTTGGAGCCGCTCGTTCGGCCAGGGGTGCACCATCATCGCCGCGTGCACGCCGTCGAATGCGCCGGCGTCGAGCATGAGCACCTTGCCGCCGCCGCACTCTTCCGCCGGCGTCCCGAGGACGAGCACGGTGAGCCCTACCTCGTCCGCCACCTGGGCCAACGCGAGCCCGGTCCCGACGGCGGCGGCGGCGATCACGTTGTGCCCGCACGCATGCCCGACGTCGGGCAGCGCGTCGTACTCGGCGCACACCGCCACGACCATGGGCCCGGAGCCGGCCCGCGCCGAGAACGCGGTCGGCAAGCCGTACGCGCCGGTCGTGACGTCGAAGCCTTCCAGCATGCCGGCGACCGCGGCCGCCGACCGGTGCTCCTGGAAGGCCGTCTCGGGGTGGGCGTGGAGATCGTGGCTCAGGGCGACCAGGTCGGCGATGCGCCGGTCGACCACCGATGCCGCACGCTGCTTCAGGTCCATCGTGTCCATGCCCACCGCAGCACGACGCTCGCTACTCGATCACCGCGACCACGTCGCCGGCGCCGACGGCGTCCCCCGCTGCGACCCGGATCTCTTTGACCACGCCGTCGCGCTCGGCGCCGATCGCGTTCTCCATCTTCATGGCTTCGAGGATGCACACCGTCTGTCCCGCCTCGACCGCCTCACCGGGGGCCACGAGCACCTGGACGATCGTGCCCTGCATCGGCACGGTGACCGAGCCCGACCCGGGCGTCTCGAGCGGGGACCTCGAGGTGTGGGAGCGCGGCCGCCCGACAGCCCGGGTGGGAGCGTCCACGCCGGCCCGGGCTGTGGGACCTGCCCGTCCCGCGGGTCCTGGGGGTCCCGCCGGTCCTGCGGGTGCCACGGGCAGCCACAGGGTCAGGCGGTAGCGCCGGCCGTTCACCTCCGCGGTGAGCTCCCGGGCCTCGAGCGTCCCTCGAGC
>JAJYXS010000153.1 GCA_021801615.1 Actinomycetes bacterium | reverse complement strand
CGGTCGCCTGCGCGCCGCCGCCGACCACGGCCATCACGCGGTCACCTGGCCGGACGGCGGTCACCTTCGGCCCCACCTCCAGGACCTCGCCGGCGAGCTCGAGGCCGGGGATGTCCGCAGGGGCGCCGGGAGGCGCGGGGTAGGCGCCGCGGCGCTGGAGCATGTCCGCGCCGTTGAGCCCAGCCGCCCGTACGGCGACGAGCACCTCGGTGGCGGCGGGCACCGGGTCGGGGCGCTCCTCGAGCCGAAGCGCTCCGTGGTCGACGACGACGGCCTGCATGAGCGGCGGACCTCCTCGTGAGGGGCGACGGGCGCACGTGCGGGCACGCGGACGTGCTTGACGCGCGGTACCGGCGCCTTCGAGCCTGATGGCGCTACGGTAGCGCTGTGGCGACGATCCAGGTGCGTGAGGTGCCCGAGGACGCGTACGAGGTGCTGCGGCGCCGCGCCCGAGACGCCGGGCAGTCGTTGCAGGCGTACATGCGGGACCAGGTCATCGCGCTCGCGTCGAGGCCGACCAAAGAGGAGGTCGCCGCGCAGATCGACGCGTTCTTCGCCCGCAGGCGCCCCGGCCCCTCGCCGACGGTCGCGTCGATCGTCGAGGACGTCGCCTCCGGGCGCCGCTGAGCCCAGATGGCGCTCGTCATCGACGCGTCCGGTCTGCTCATGGCGGTGCTTTCCGACACTCCCGAGTCGGAGAGGCTGCGGCGCCGTCTGGTCTCGGAGGTCTCCCATGCCCCGCACCTGATCGACGCGGAGATCGGCCGTGCGCTTCGCCGCCAGGTGAAGCGGGGCGAGCTCGCCGAGCCGACAGGAGCGGGCCTGCTGCAATGGAGCGCGACCCTCGTCGATCATCGCCACGAGATGTCCGGTCCCATTGCGTCGGCGGCATGGGACATGCGTCACCGCCTGGGCTTCCCGGACGCGTTGTACGTCGTGCTCGCGGAGGCGCTGGGCTTGCCGCTCGTCACCGCGGACCGGCGCCTGGCCGTCGGGGCAGGCTGCGAGGTGGTGCTCGTCGGCTCCTGACGTCGAGCCGTCGCACCGGGACGGCCCGGGATCACTCGAACACAGCAGAAAGTCGAGTCAGTGATGACCTTCATGAGCTCACCCCCCCAACGGGACGATCTTGCGGCCTCGAAACGGAAAGACGCTGCCCCTTCGCAACAAGGAGACCCTCCGGGGGTGGCCGCCGATCCCGACCTGCAGGAGCCCGGCGACGTCGACGTCCGGACGTGCGCGGAGGACGTGCTCTACCTCCTGGGGGCCCACGGCGTGGAGGTGCTGTTCTTGAACCCGGGCACCGACTCGGCGCCCATCCAGGAAGCCGCCGCCACCCTGGCCGAACGCGGCGTGCCGCAGCCTCGGATCGTGGCCTGCTCCTTCGAGGCCGTGGCGCTCGCCGCGGCCCACGGCTACTGGCAGGCGACCGGCCGTCCCCAGGCGGTTTGGGTGCACGTCGACGCCGGCACCCAGAACCTCGGGGCCATGGTGCACGACGTGCTGCGCGACCGGGCCGGAGTGGTCGTGCTCGCGGGCAGGACCCCGTACGGCGAGGGCCCCGACGACCCCGGAGGGCGCGACTCGGCCATCCACTGGCAACAGGACGTCCCCGACCAGACGGGGATCCTCCGGGGCTACGCCAAGTGGACCGCGGAGCTGGTCCGCTCCGAGGACGCGCCCCGGGTCGTCGGCCGAGCCGTGCAGGTCGCGGGTGGGGGCGTCCCCGGCCTCGCCTACCTGATCGTGTCCCGGGACGTGCTGATGCAGCCGGCCGCCGCGCGCGGTCGCCGACGCCTCGCCGGTTGGGCGAGGCCCCATCCTCCCGGGTTGGCACAGGCGGCAGTGGACGAGATCGCCGGCATGCTCGCCGCCGCAGAGCGGCCCGTCCTCGTCACGACGAGGATCGGCCGGCACCCGGGCGGAGCCGCGGCCGTCACCCGGTTCGCCGAGCTCGCGGCCGTCCCGGTCATCGGCCGCCCCGAGGCGTTCAACATCGCGAGCGACCACCCGCTCTTCCGTGCGCGCCACGACGAGGCCGCGGTCCTGCTCGGGCAGGCCGACGTCGTCCTCGTCGTCGAGACCGACGTGCCGTGGATCCCACGCTCGACGCAGCTGGCGCCCGGCGCTCGTGTCGTCCACATCGACCCCGACCCGCTCCACACGTCGATCCCGCTGTGGACCTTCCCGGTGGACGTCGCGGCCACGGCCGACGGCGCTCTCGCCCTCGGTCAGCTCGCCGACGCGTGGGAGCGGCTGAGACCGGTCTCGGGTGCCGGCTGGGAGGAGCGCCGCCGGCTCCTGCTGACCGCCGGCTCGGGGTCGGGTGCAGCCCGCGACGCCGCCGGATCGGGGTCGGGTGCAGCCCGCGACGCCGCCGGATCGGGGTCGGGTGCAGCCCGCGACGCCGCCGGCTCGGGGTCGGGAGGGCGTGGAGGGGGAGACGGGACTGGAGCAGGAGGTGCCAGAGCGCTCCGGGCTGAGGACGTGCTGCGGATCCTCGCCGAGGCGGTGGAGCCCGGGGACATCGTCGTCGAAGAGGCGGTCACGAACGCCGAGATCGTCGCCACCTGCCTCCCGAGGTCGCTCCCCGGCACCCTCACCTCGGCCGGAGGTCCGGGTCTCGGATGGGCACTGGGCGCCTCGGTGGGGCTGCGGTTGGCCCTCCCGGACCGGCGGGTCGTCGCCGTCGTGGGGGACGGCTGCTTCATGTTCGCCGTCCCCACCGCGGCGCTGTGCCTGGCCGCAGAGGCGGAAGCGCCGTTCGTGGCCGTGATCCTCGACAACGACGGCTACCGGGCCAGCCGCCTGCCGGTGTTCTCGCTGTTCCCCGATGGCACGAGCGCCGCCGCGCGGGAAGCCGTCGGCACCCGTTTTCGCCGCCCGCCGGACTTCGCCGCCGTGGCCGAGGCGTGCGGCGCCCTCGGCCGGACCGTGGCCGACCAAGCCGGCCTGCGCGACGCGCTGGTCGCCGCGTTCGCGGCCGTCGCCGACGGCCGTTCGGCCGTCGTCTCCGCACGTGTCGAGCGTGACTGAGACCGGCCCCTTCAGGGCGGCGATCTTCGACATGGACGGGCTCCTCGTCGACTCGGAGCCGCTGTGGCACGAGGCCGAGGTGGAGGTGCTCGGGGCGCTCGGGGTCCCGATCGCGCGCGACGACCCCCGGCGTACCAAGGGCATCTTCGTGCGCGAGGTCACGCGCTACTGGTACGACCGGTTCCCCTGGGACGGCCCGTCCACCGACGACGTCGCCGCTCGGATCGTCGACAGGGTGACCGGTCTCATCGCCGAGAGGGGGCAGCTCCAGCCCGGCGTGGACAAGGCCATCGCGCTCTGTCGCGATCACGGCCTCGTCCTGGCGGTCGCGTCGTCCTCCGAGCGCCGGCTGATCTCCTTCGTGCTCCGGCGCTTCGGGCTAGCCGCCCACTTCGCGTTGGTGCACTCCGCGGAGGAGGAGGAGTACGGCAAGCCGCATCCAGCCGTCTTCCTCACCACCGCGAAGCTGCTGGGCGTCGCGCCCGACCGGTGCCTCGTGTGGGAGGACGCGCCCGCGGGGGTGGTCGCAGCGAAGGCGGCACGCATGGCCTGCGTAGCGGTGCCCGCGCCCGACGAGCGTGACGCGCCGGCATTCGCGATCGCAGACGCGGTGCTCTCCTCGCTCGAGGAGGCGGACGAGGACCTCTGGCGGCGCCTCGTGTCCGAGCGTGCAGACCCGGCCTGGGGAGGGGCGGAGATCTGCTGAGGGGGACGGCGCGCTGGCTCGATGGCTCGTCGGAGGTCAGCCGGGTTCGAGCTCGACCGAGCGCACGAACCCCGCGAGCTCGGGCGGGTAGACGACGGCATCGGTCGTGGTGAGCTCGTCGAGGGGCCACCATCGCCAGCCGGTCGTCGAGCGTCGCTCGAGCTCGGTCAAGGCGATGGGGTGCACGCAAAAGCGCGGGGTGCGCACCACGAAGTACGACTCGTCCTGGTGGAAGGCGAACCCCCCGAAGGTGAAGGACGTCTCACGTCGCCAGCGCACGGGGCCCAGGTCGCCGAGCCTGTGCCCGGTCTCCTCGTGCACCTCGCGCCGCCCCGCGTCCTCCAGGGCTTCGCCCGGCTCGGCCCCGCCGCCGGGCGTGTACCAGAATTCCGGCGCTGACGGCGCGTTGGGATCGCGCCCGGACAGCAAGAGCACCTCGTCGTCTTCGTCGACGAGCACGACTCGTGCCACCTTGCGGCGGAGGGTCGTGGCCCCGACTTCCCCGACTTCTCCGGCTTCCCCGGCTTCCCCGGCTTCCCCGACTTCTCCGGCTTCCCCGGGCTCGTCGGGGTCCTCGGGTTCGTGGTCGGGGGCTTCGTCGGCTCCGTCGTGTGCTCGCACGTGACGAGCGTCCCACACGAGGCGGGACCGCTCGGCATCAGGACGACCGAGGCGGCCGGGGCAGCTTCTCCGCACGCCGATAGGCTCATGCGACCGATGTTCCACCCGCTTCCCCCCGACGCCGATTTCGTCGCCCTCGAGGTCGCAGAGCTCGAGCGCTGGCGCACGCACCGCATCTTCGAGCGCTCGGTGGAGAACCGCAGAGGAGCACAGCCTTGGGTCTTCTACGAGGGTCCGCCGACGGCCAACAACCGGCCCGGGCTCCATCACGTGTGGGCTCGGGTCTACAAGGACCTCTTCTGCCGGTACCGCACGATGCGCGGGTTCCTCGTCGAGCGCCGAGCGGGGTGGGACACTCACGGGCTTCCGGTCGAGGTCGAGGTGGAGAAGCGCCTTGGGATCGACAGCAAACGCCAGATCGAAATGGAGGTGGGAATCGCCGAATTCGTCCGGCTGTGCCGCGAATCGGTCCTGAGCTACGTGGAGGACTGGAAGGCGCTCACCGAGCGGATCGGTTACTGGACGGACCTCGACGCCGCGTACTGGACCTTCGATCGGTCCTACATCGAGTCGGTCTGGTGGTACCTGAAGCAGCTCTACGACAAGAAGTTGCTCTACGAGGACCTGAAGGTGGTTCCGTACTGCCCGCGTTGTGGGACGGCGCTCTCGAGCCACGAGCTCGGCCAGCCCGAGGTCTACACGGAAGAAGAGGACGAGTCGGCGTACGTGAAGCTCGAGCTGGTCCGACCGGATCCTTCGGTCGTGGGCGACGCCCGCTGGCTCCTGGTCTGGACGACGACCCCCTGGACGCTCCTGTCGAACACGGGGGTCGCTGCGCACCCGGACCTCGTCTACGTCGTCGTGGACGGCATGGTGGTCGCCGAGGACCTCGCCGAGGAGGTCCTGGGGGAAGGGGCGGCCGCGCGTGCGACGAAGCGGCTGCGCGGGCGAGAGCTCGAGGGGCTGCGCTACGAACGGCCCTTCGACGCGGTCGCGGTTCCCTCGGGCGAGGACGCGAGCCGTGGCTGGCGCGTCGTGCTCGCCGACTTCGTGACGACCGAGGAGGGCACCGGCCTCGTTCACCTCGCGCCCGCGTTCGGTGAGGCCGACCGCGAGGTGGCGAAGGCCGAGGGGCTCCCCACGCTGAACCCCGTCGGTCCCGACGGCCGGTTCACCGCGGCCGCCGGAGCGCCCTTCGCCGGTCAACCGGTGCGCGAGACCAGCGGTCTCGTGGACGACCTCCTCGAGGCGCGCGGTCTTTTGCTCCGACGCCACCTCTACAAGCACACGTACCCGCACTGCTGGCGGTGCGGGACGGCGCTCATCTACTGGGGGAAGCCCAGCTGGTACGTGGCGACGTCGTCGCGCAAGGACGATCTGATCTCGGCGAACCACACGGTCGACTGGCACCCGGCGTACATCAGGGACGGGAGGTTCGGCGAGTGGCTGGCGAACAACGTCGACTGGGCGCTGTCGCGCGACCGCTATTGGGGGACCCCCCTGCCGATCTGGCGCTGTGACGAGGGCCATGTCCTCTGCGTGGGCTCGATGACCGAGCTGGCCGAATTGGCGGGACGTGACCTCTCCGACGTCGACCCGCACCGTCCGACCATCGACGAGGTCGTCTTCCCCTGCCCTCGGTGCGCGTCGATCGCCGGTGCCCAGGTCGCCGCGGGCTCGGCCACCGGTTACGTGGAGTCCGAGCTCCCCATCGCGACGTCCCGGCGCATCGAACCGGTCATCGACGCGTGGTTCGACTCCGGCTCGATGCCCGCCGCGCAGGTCGGTTACCCGCATCTCCCGGGGTCGAAGGAGGCGATGCGGTTCCCCGCCGACTTCATCGTCGAGGCCGTGGACCAGACGCGTGGCTGGTTCTACTCGTTGCTCGCGGTCAACGACCTCGTCTTCGGCAAAGCCCCGTACCGCCACGTGATGGTTCTCGGCCACATCGTCGACGCCGACGGCCGCAAGATGTCGAAGTCGCTCGGCAACGTCATCGACCCCTGGGAGCTCGTCGACAGCCGCGGTGCGGATCCCCTCCGCTGGTGGATGTTCTCGCAGGGCTCGCCATGGACGGCCACGCGGGTGAGCGCCGCTGCGATCGACACCTCGATGCGCGACACGCTGCTCACGCTGTGGAACACGGTGAGCTTCTTCACCACCTACGCGTCGCTGAACGGCTTCGATCCCGACGATCCTGCAGTGCCGGCATTCGCGGCACGCGGCGTGCTCGACCGCTGGGCACGTTCACGGGTGATGTCGACGCTCGAAGCGGTCACCGAGGCGCTCGACGACTACGAGCCCCTCGGGGCGGCGACCGCACTCGGGCGCCTCGTCGACGACCTGTCCAACTGGTACGTCCGCCGCAGCAGGAGGCGGTTCTGGAGGACGGACCCCGACGCGCCGCCGTCGGATGCGTTGGCCGCGCAGGCGACCCTCTACGAGGCGCTCGTCACGGTCGCGCTGATGCTGGCGCCATTCTGCCCGTTCGTCGCGGACCGTCTGTGGCGCGAGCTCGGCTGGGAAGGGGCGAAGGCCGCCTCGCGGGGGGAGGGCGCCTCGCGGGGCGCCGCGCGGGCGGAGGATGCCTCGGTCCACCTGCAGACATGGCCCACGTACGACGAGTCGGCGATCGACCGGGACCTCGAAGCGCAGATGAGCCTCGCGGTGCAGCTGGCCTCGCTCGGGCGCGCCGCGCGCAACGAGGCAGGCGTGAAGGTGCGCCAGCCGCTCCGACGTGCCCTCGTCTTCCTCGCGCCCGGTTCTCCGGCGATCCTCGCGGATGTCGTCGCCGAGGAGCTGAACGTCGACGAGGTCGTCGAGGTGGACGATCTCGGCGAGCTCGGCGGAGTCCTTTCCTTGGAGCTCGTCCCGAACTTCCGCGTGCTCGGCCCTCGGCTCGGCGAGGCGGTGAAGGAGGTGCGCAACGCGCTCTCGGCGCTCGACGCGACCGCCGTGGCCGCGGCGGCCGCGGCGGTCGAGGCGGGGCAGCCGGTGACCGTCGAGCTGTCGGGGGGCCCGGTCGCGCTCGGGCCCGACGAGCTCGAGGTGCGCGTGCGCGGGCAGGCGGGATTCGCGGTCTCGCGCGAGGGCGGTGCAGTCGTGGCGCTCGACCTGGCCATGGACGAGGACCTTCGCAGGCGCGGCCTCGTGCGCGAGCTGGTCCGTCACGTGCAGGACCTGAGGAAGGACCGCGGCCTCGAGGTCTCCGACCGGATCCGCCTGTGGCTGAGCGGGGTCGATCCCTCGGTGTTCGACTCGGTGGGCCGCGAGGTGCTCGCTGTCGAGGTTGCGCCGGGTCCCGGACTTGGCGACGCGGTACCGATCGTCCTCGACGGGACCGGGGCCGTCGAGGCCTGGCTGGAGAGGGTGTAGCACGCGAAGCTCCGTCGTGCGACGCCCCGCCCCGTCTAGCCGAAGGTCTTTCCGAAGGTCTTCACGAAGGCGCGGCTCACGGTGCGTGCGAAGTCTCCAGGCGGTGCAGGCCGGAGCCAGGTTCGGAGGCCCGGTTCCGGGCCAGCCCTGGAGCGAGCGCCGGCCGGAGCCAGCCTGTGAAGGTGAGAGGCTGCCGCGACGCCGCCGTTCGCGGATGCTGCTACGTGGACCTCATGTGCGCGGCAGGAACTTCGCCGCTGAGGCGCCGTAGGTGACGGTCGTTCCGACCAGGTGGACGGTCTGGACGAGCTCGTGCACGAAGCTCGGAGCTGTGACGGTCCCGAGACCCGCCGCGAGGTTGTACCCGGAGCTCGCGGAGAAGCCCGGGATCGTCTGCTTCCTTCCCGCTGTCTTGTAGAAGACCGAGTTTGTCCCTGTCGTCACGCTGACGATCCCCGGGTCGTGGGCCGCATCCATCGCGTAGAGCGCGGGGTCGATCATCCCGAGCGGTTGATGGGAGTTGAGCTGGTCGGCGATCGCGACGATGCCAGCGAACAGGGGAGTGGCTTCGCTCGTGCCGCTGATGGGGAGCCAGCCTCGGCCGATCGGCAGGCTGATGTAGATGTTCACCGCGCCGGAGTACGCGGCGCTCATGGAGATGTCGGGCACGCCGCGGCGGTTCCCCACGACTGTGGCGACCCCGTTCTGGTACGAAGGACGGGTGAACACCGTGGACAGCCCGCCGCCTGAGGCGGCTGGTCCGCCGAACAGTGTGGTGTCGTTCCACACCCTGACCGGGGCGGTGGGGCGTCCGCGTGTGTTCAAGGTGAGCTGGGTTCCGCCGACCGCGGTCACGAGCGGGTCCGAGGCTGGCCACCCGACGTTCCGGAACGAGAAGTAGTGCGCCTTTGTCACTGTCTTGGCCTCTGCGGCACCTGTGTCCCCTGCGGCGGCGAGGACCGTGATCCCATTGCGGTAGGCGTTCTCGTAGGCGCTGCGCAGCCCGAGAATTGTGGTGGGCGCGGCGAAGGTCGCTTCCCCCGTGCCGAAGCTCTGGCTGATCACGTCGCCCAGGTGGTGGTCGATCACGTAGTTCTCCGCGTTGACGATTGTCGGGAACCCGGTGACCCCGACGGTCTCGGCGGTCGCGGTCTCGACGAGGAGGATGTCGGCGCCCGGCGCGACCGCGTGCGCGTACTCGACGTCGAGCGTCGTCTCCTCGGCCCAGCCTGTCGCTGTCGGCGTGCTCGGTGTGTACGCGGGCACCGGCCCATACTGGAGGATGTTGAACGTCGGCGGCGGCGGGAGGCCGTAGGACTGGTCGAAGACGGCGAGGTCGTGGCGGATGTCCGGAGCGCCGAAGGAGTCGACCACGACGATCGTCTCCCCTCGCCCGTCGAGCCCCTGGCGGAAGAGCGCAGGCTCGTTGTACGCGGCCTCGATCTGGGGCGCCCCGTAGCAGAGGATGCCCAGGTCTGCCTTGCACAACAGCTCGGTCGGTGGCCGCGTGAACGGAACCGCGTCCAGCGTCCGGACCAACGGGTGCATGACGAGACCTCGGAGCCGGAGAGGGGTCCGCGTCGCCGACCCTGCGCCAGCCGTGCCCGCCCAGGTGAGGCCGCCGAGGAGGAATGCCGCTCCAGCCGTGGCGAGCACCAACACCCTGTGAACTCTGTGAAGACGACCCACGGCTTCTCCTCGGCCCCCTAGGTTTCTCGGCCCCCCTAGGTTGCTCGGCCTTCCTGTTTCCGAGGTCCGACGGCCGCTGGACCGTGCCGTCCATCGAGGTCCTTCGACGTCCTTAGACGCTCCACGTCTTCGACTCGACCTACAAGCCGGTCCACAGGCTCGAGAGGGCCCAAGAGACGCCACGGACCAGCATAGGGCAGCGATCGGGGGAGGTCGGCGCGTGGGGCACTGGGTCGCGTCCTCGGTGGAGCCACGGCCAGGAGGGCTCCGGCACCGTCACGGGCCCGGCATGGGAGTCCGGTATCGTTGGCGTCGTGGCCAAGACGGCGAAGAGAACGCTTCTGAAGTCGCTCGCCGCGCTCGCAGGCGTGCTCGGCACGATGGCGAGCATCTGGTGGTTCGCCCTCAAGCCTCGCCGCAGGCACGAGCAGTAGCAGGCACGGCCCGGCAGCCGCAGGCACGAGCAGTCGCAGGCACGAGCAGTCGCAGGCACGGCCCGGCAGCCGCAGGCACGAGCAGTCGCAGGCACGGCACGGGCAGCTGCAGGCACGGGCAGTCGCCGGTCGGTCGGGGTCCACGTGGTGCACGGTGGCGCCGCCCAGGGCAGAATCTGTGCATGACGACCTTTGCGACGACCAACCCGGCCACCGGCGAGATCGAGAAGACCTTCGAGGCCCATACCCCGAGCGAGGTGGAAGCCAGGCTCGCACGCGCCTTGAAGGGCTTCGAGACGATGCGCAAGACGAGCTTCACCGAGCGTGCTCGGCTCATGCGCTCGGCGGCCGACCTCCTCGATGGCGAGGCTCCGGATGTGGCACGCATCCTCACCACCGAGATGGGCAAGACGTTCGCCTCCGCCAAGGCCGAGGTCGCGAAGTGCGCGCTCGGGCTCCGATGGTTCGCCGAGAACGCCGAGCGGCTGCTCGCCAACGAGTCGATCGACGACCACACCTACGTCCGCTTCGACCCGCTCGGGCCGGTTCTCGCGATCATGCCTTGGAACTTCCCGCTGTGGCAGGTGACGCGCTTCGCGGCTCCCGGCCTCATGGCGGGGAACGTCGGCGTGCTCAAGCACGCGGCCAACGTGCCGCAGTCGGCGCTCTACGTCGAGGAGCTCTTCCGGCGCGCGGGGTACCCCGAGGGCGCGTTCACGACGCTGCTCATCTCGTCGTCCGACGTCGCGCCGGTGATCGAGGACGAGCGGATCGCCGCCGTGACCCTCACGGGGAGCGAGCAGGCCGGCGCCGCGGTCGCCGGGACCGCGGGTCGGGTGCTCAAGAAGTGCGTGCTCGAGCTCGGGGGCTCGGACCCGTTCATCGTGACGAGGACGGCGGACCTCGAGCGATCCGCAGCGGTGGCCGTGACCGCGCGCGTCCAGAACAACGGTCAGTCCTGCATCGCGGCGAAGCGCTTCATCGTGGACGCAGAGGTCTACGACGAGTGGGTGGACCGTTTCACCGCGGGCATGGCCGCGCTTCGGGTCGGCGACCCGATGGACCCCGCGACCGACGTCGGCCCGCTCGTCACGGAGGCGCAGCGCAAGGAGATCGCCGCCCAGGTCGACGATGCTCGCGAGAAGGGCGCGACCATCGCCTGCGGCGGCTCGATGATCGAGGGCCCCGGGTGGTACTACGAGCCGACGGTGCTGCTCGACGTCACCACCGACATGCGCGTGCTGCGGGAAGAGGTGTTCGGCCCGGTCGCCACGGTCGAGCGGTACACGGACCTCGACGAGGCGATCCGCATCGCCAACCGCACGCAGTACGGCCTCGGCTCGAGCATCTGGACGCGAGACGCCGCCGACCGCGATCGCCTCGTGGCTGGCATCGAGGCGGGGCAGGTCTTCGTGAACACCATGGTCGCCTCCTCCCCGGAGCTGCCATTCGGCGGGATCAAGCGGTCCGGGTACGGCCGGGAGCTGAGCGGGATGGGGATCAAGGAGTTCTGCAACGCGAAGTCCGTGCGCGAAGATCCCGGTGCTTCCGTGCCGACGACTGCCGACGCAGCCGATTGACCGACCCGGCCATCCGCGTCGCAGAGATCGGTCCCGTCCCAGAGGTCGCTCCGTCGAAGGGGCCGGTCCCGTTGGGAGCTCTGTCCTTCGCTATTGGCCAGCTGTGACCATCTCCATCTCGACGGGGCGCACGCGGAACGAGACCCTGTCGACTTCGATCCCGTCGAGCCAGAACGAGAAGTAGTACGGCCCCACGTCGTCGAGCGGCTTGCCGTACAGAGGGAACACGACCGGCATCACCAGATCCGAGCCCGGAGGCAGCTCGGCGGGCCGGCCGAAATGGAAGGCGGTCCTGATCATCCCCCTCTCACCCTCCGGCAGGTGGTCCTGAGGCCGGTAGTTGATCGGCACCCGACGCGGCCGGGGACCATCGAAGATCAGCTCCACGTGCAGCTCGTGCTGCTGGTCCGTCGCGTGCCAGGGAATCTGCAGGACCACCGCCAGCGCGACGTGCACGGGGTACGGGGGCTCACCGACCACTGCGATGTCGGTGACGTTCCCCCCACAGACGTACAGCTTGGTCCCGATCGCCTCCGCGTACTCGCAGATCAGCGCCTTGGCGGTCATCTCTCCGGGTCCCGGCATGGTCATCTCTCCGATCTCGCGTGGTAGCCGTTCGGAGGATCCGATCGCTGCCGTGCGCAAGGCTACGGGACGCTCGCAGGACGGCTCACGTACCCCTTAGGAGATCCGTCTCCCCGAAGGGGATACCGTGGGTTCCGGGTCGGCGACACCGTTTGACCCGCTGCGGGCGATCCGGTGTCGCTCGGCTGTTCGGAGGATTCGTAGCAACGGGACGAAGGGTCACGATGGTTCCAACGCCCACAGAGGGCCACACGCCCACAGAGGGCCACACGCCCACAGAGGGCCACACGCCCACAGAGGGCCACACGCCCACAGAGGGACGCCGGCCCACAGAGGGACGCAGGCCCACAGAGGGACGCAGGCCCACCAGGAGCCACCGGCCCACCGGGAGCCACAGGCCCACCGGGAGCCACAGGCCCACCGATGGTCCGCCCCTCACCTACCTGGACCATGCGGCCTCGGCTCCCGTGCGCGACGAGGTGGTCGAGGCCATGGCCCCGTTCGCGGCCGAGATCTTCGGCCATCCCTCGGGCCATCATCGCCAGGCGCGTGCGGCGCGCAAGGCCTTGGAGGATGCACGAGACCAGGTCGCCGAGCTGCTCGGGGCGGTGCCGGGCGAGATCGTCTTCACCTCCGGCGGGACCGAGGCGGACAACCTCGCCGTGCTCGGGGTCCTCGCCGCGGCCGCCCGCCGCCGGCCCGACCGCGAGACGGTGGTGCTCAGCTCGGCGGTCGAGCACGCGGCCGTGCTGGAGGCCTGCCGCGTAGCGGCGGCGAGGTTCCCCGCAGTGCGGCACGAGCGCGTCGGCGTCGATGCCCGCGGCGTCCTCGATCTCGAGCGGCTCGCCGAGGCCCTCTCGGAGGAGGCCCTCTCGGAGGAGGCCCTCCCGGAGGAGGCCCTCTCGGAGGGCGCCCCAGGCAGGCACGTGGCGCTCGTGACGGTCATGCTCGCCAACAACGAAGTGGGCACCGTGCAGCCACTCGCCGACGTGGTGGACCTCGTGCGCAGGCTCGCGCCCGGTGCCGTCGTGCATACCGACGCGGTGCAGGCGGCGGCCTGGCTCGACGTCGCGCGCGGCGCTCCGGGGGTCGACCTGGTGTCGGTGTCGGCGCATAAGCTCGGCGGGCCGAAGGGCGCTGGCGCGCTGGTGGTGCGCGAGGGAGTGGAGCTCGAGCCGCTCCTCGTGGGAGGCGGCCAGGAGCGCGAGCGCAGAGCCGGCACGCACGACGTCGCCGGTGCCGTCGGGCTCGCGACGGCGCTCGCCGCTGCGGCGAGAGAGCGCGAGGAGGAGACGGTGCGCGTGGGTGCGTTGCGCGACCGGCTGGCCGACGGTCTCCTCGCCGCGGTCCCGTCGGTGACCGAGGCCGCAGACCGGAAGTCCGTGCTGCCGGGACACTGCCATCTGTGCTTCGAGGCCGTCGACCGCGAGGAGCTCGTGGTGCTCCTCGACGAGGCCGGCGTCTGCGTCTCGGCCGGGGCGGCGTGCGCGAGCGGGGCCCTCGAGCCGAGCCACGTCCTCGCGGAGATGGGGGTGGCCGC
>JAJYXS010000031.1 GCA_021801615.1 Actinomycetes bacterium | reverse complement strand
TGTCCTGTGAGCACTGCAAGCGGGCGGTGAGCGGCGCACTGTTCTCGGTGCCTGGGGTTCGCTCGGTCGAGGTGGAGCTCGACACGAAGCTCGTGAGGGTGCAAGGAGACGATCTCGACGACGAGGCGCTCCGGGCCGCCATCGAAGAGGCCGGCTACGAGGTGACCTGATGGCCGTCTGCACCGACGCCGAGCGGCACGAGGGAGCCCGCGGTCGCCACGATCACGTCGAGCTTGCGATCAGCGGGATGACGTGCGCGTCGTGCGCTGCCCATGTCGAGAAGCGCCTGAACAGGCTCCCGGGGGTCGAGGCGACGGTGAACTTCGCCTCCGAGCACGCGACGGTCGACTTCGATCCCGCGCAGGTCAGCGTGGAAGAGCTGATCGGGGCCGTCGAGACCGCCGGGTACGGGGCCAGCCTCCCGGCGACGGTCGCCGAGAAGGACCCGTCCCGCCCCTATCGGCGCAGGCTGGTCGTGGCCGTGGTCTCGAGCGTCCCCTTGGCGGTCTTCGCCTGGCTTCCAGCGTCCCGGCCGCCAGGATGGGAGTGGATCTCGCTCGCCTTGGCGACCCCGGTGGTCTTCTACGCCGGCTGGCCGTTCCACAGTGCCGCTGCCCGCAACGCCCGCCACGCCGTCGCGACCATGGACACGCTCATCTCGGTCGGCACGCTGTCGGCGTGGGTGTGGTCGACGGTCGTGCTGGCGGCGAGGATCCAGACGAGCGTCTACTTCGACACCGCCGCGGTGATCACCGCCTTGATCCTGCTCGGCCGGTACCTCGAGGCGAGGGCGAAGCGGCGCTCGGGGGACGCGATCCGAGCGCTGCTCGAGCTCGGGGCCAAGGAGGCCCGTCTGCTTCGCGGCGACGAGGAGGTGGCGGTGCCCGTCGAAGCGCTCGCCGTCGGCGACCGCTTCGTCGTCCGACCCGGAGAGAAGATCGCGACCGACGGGGTGGTGGTCTCCGGCACCTCTGCGATCGACCAATCGATGCTCACCGGCGAGCCGGTCCCTGCCGAGGTCGGCCCGGGCGACACGGTGGTCGGGGCGACCGTCAACACCTCGGGACGTCTGGTGGTGGAAGCGACCCGCGTAGGTGCGTCCACCGCTCTTGCTCAGATCACCCGCCTCGTTGCCGAGGCCCAGGCGGGCAAGGCTCCCGTGCAGCGCTTGGCGGACCGGGTCTCCGCGGTCTTCGTGCCGGTCGTCGTCACCGTCTCGCTCCTCACCCTTGTCGGATGGCTGCTCGCGGGCGCGGCGGTCACCGCCGCCTTCACCACCGCAGTGGCGGTGATCGTGATCGCGTGCCCCTGCGCGCTCGGTCTCGCCACCCCGACCGCCCTGATGGTCGGTACCGGCAGGGGCGCCCAGCTCGGCATCGTCATCAAGGGCCCCGAGGTCCTGGAGCAGACCCGCAAGGTCAGCACGATCGTGCTCGACAAGACCGGGACCTTGACGGAGGGGAGGATGGCCGTCTCGGGCTTGGTGCCCGCCGACGGCGTCGGAGACGACGAGCTGCTTCGGCTGGCTGCGGCGGCCGAGGACCCCAGCGAGCATCCCATCGCCCGAGCCGTCGCCGCCTTCGCCAGGGCCCGCCTGGGCACCTTGCCACGGGCCGAGGAATTCACGGCCCGTGCCGGTCTCGGGGTGGAGGCGGTGGTCGAGGGCCATGCGGTCGTGGTGGGCCGTCCCTCGTTGCTCGCCGATTCGGGGCTCGTGTTGCCCGCACGCCTCGTCGCCGAGGCGGAGCGCCTCGAGTCGACGGGGGCGACGGTGGTGGCGGTCGCCGCCGACGGCGCCGTCCTCGGACTGGTGGCGGTGGCCGACCGCGTCAAGGAGACGAGCCGCGAGGCCGTGGCAGAGCTCCGAGCATTGGGGCTCAGCCCCGTCCTGCTCACCGGCGACAACGAGCGGGCTGCCCGGGCCGTCGCCGACGAGGTCGGGATCGACCGGGTGCTCGCCGGCGTCCTCCCCGGCGACAAGGCCGCCGAGATCGCCCGCCTGCAGGGCGCAGGCGAGGTGGTGGCAATGGTCGGCGACGGCGTGAACGACGCCCCGGCCCTTGCTCGGGCCGATCTCGGCCTTGCGATCGGCACGGGCGCCGACGCGGCGATCGAGGCTTCCGACCTCACGTTGGTCTCCGGCGACCTGCGCGCGGCAGCGGACGCCATCGTGCTTTCGCGTCGGACGCTTCGAACGATCGAGGGCAACCTCCTCTGGGCGTTCGGCTACAACGTCGTCGCGATCCCGCTTGCCGTGGCCGGGATCGTGAACCCGATCGTCGCGGCGGCGGCCATGGCGTTCTCCAGCGTCTTCGTCGTCACGAACTCGCTGCGACTGCGCCGGTTCTCCCCGCCTCGAAGGTCGTCCACGCGGAGCGCGCGATGAGGTCGAAGGGTCCCGCCGCGGCGCACGGGGAGGCTGCGTCCGTGCACGGCTACATCGCCCAAGGCGACAAGGAGGCGCTCCTCAAGCGGATGCGCCGCATCGAGGGCCAGGCCCGCGGCGTCGAGAAGATGATCGCGGAGGACCGCTACTGCATCGACATCCTCACCCAGATCGCCGCTGTGAGCACGGCTCTCGAAGCCGTGGCGTTCAAGATCCTCGACGACCACGTGAACCACTGCGTGACCCGAGCGCTCGCGTCGGGCGACGAGGCGGTCGCCGCCGAGAAGAGCAAGGAGCTGCTCGAAGCGGTCCACCGCTTCGCACGGACGAGGTGAACGACCGTGCTGGTGCCGCGACGCGCGCCCCGGGCTGGCGGTCAGCTGCCGTCGCCGAGGTCGTCGCCCTGGCCGCTCTCGCCGCCCTCGGGCGTCTCACCGGGGCTGCCGTAAGGGCCTCCTCGACCGCCTGCCCAGCCGCCGCCACCGAACAGGCCGCCTCCGCCCTGGCCACCACCGCCGAACAGCCCGCCACCGCCCTGGCCACCACCGAACAGGCCGCCTCCGCCCTGGCCGCCTCCGCCCTGGCCGCCCCCGAACGGGCCGCCCCCGAACGGGCCGCGCCGGCCGCCGCTGCGCCGCCGCATCAGGGCCATCACGAGGACGACGACGATCACGAGGATGATGAGGGAGGCGGACGTCGAGTGCGCCGCCGCGAGGATGCTCGGCACTGTTTGGACGCTACCGCACCAGCGGCGCTCTCCGAGCGCGGGCTCGCCCGGGGCTCGCCTGGGCTACACCGGGGTCAGCCCTTCTTCGTCTCCCAGAAGATCTTTGTGATCTCCGCGATGTGGTCGAGGAGGCGCTGGCCGACCGCGACGTCGGTGGTCTTCTTGGACTCGCCCGCCGCCTTCGTCGCCTGCCAGAAGAGCTGGTGGAGCTGCGGGTACTTCTCGAGGTGCTCGGGCTTGAAGTAGTCGGTCCACAGCACCCACAGGTGGTGCTTCACGAGATCGGCGCGCTCTTCTTTGATCTGGATGGCGCGCTGGCGGAACTGCTCGTCGCTGGACGCGTTGTGCTTCTCCTGGATGGCCTTGACCGACTCGGCCTCGATGCGCGCCTGCGCGGGGTCGTAGACGCCGCAGGGCAGGTCGCAGTGCGCGTGGGCGATGACAGGAGGCCGCACCCGGTCGGCGGCGGTCAGCACTCGATCGAGCATGCGCATGAGAGCTCCTTCGGTTCGGCACGAAGACGGCCGGTCGTGCACAGTAGGGGGATGTCCGTCCGACGCACACTACCCAGCCGCTTGCGCGGCCGGCACGAGCGGGGGCCCCAGGCCTGCGGGCGACGGGGCCGGGAGCGCCGGGGCGGGCGCGAGAGACAGCGACGCTGCCTGCCGACGAGGCTACGGCGCCTGGCGCTCCTGTTCGCCGCCGGCGCGCTGGGCTCGGCCGTGCTCGGCGCGCTCGGGCTCGGCGCGGCGGCGATCGCCGGCGCACGGCTCTGGACGCGTCGAGTGGTGGTCGAGGGGAGGAGCATGGCGCCCTCGCTCGAACCGGGGGACCGGCTGCTCGTGGTGCGCCTCGCGCGGCGCTGGCCCGTGCGGCCCGGCGACGTGGTGGCGCTCTCGGACCCCAGGACACCGGACCGGTTGCTCGTGAAGCGCGTCAGCGCCGTGGGCGCCGGGCGCGTGACGGTGCTCGGCGACAACCCTGCCGAGAGCACCGACAGCAGGAGCTTCGGCCCCGTTGCGCGCGCCGAGGTCTGGGGACGAGCCTGCTACCGCTACGCGCCTTTTGCGCGGGCCGGGCGTGTGGCGCGCGAGCCGTCCCTCGTCCCCTCGGCGGTCGCCTCGCGGGCGGTGCCCTGAGGTCGTCGGTACGCTCGGGCGATGTCCGAGGAGGCGGTCGAGCGCCGTCGCGACCTGGGGTCGTTCATCCGGGAGCAGCGCGCGGGCGCCCGGCTGTCGCTGCGCCGGCTCTCCGAGCTCGCCGGCATCTCGAACCCCTACCTGAGCCAGATCGAGCGGGGCCTCCGCCGGCCTTCGGCGGACATCCTCCAGCAGATCGCCCGGGCCCTGCGCATCTCAGCCGAGACGCTCTATGTCCAGGCGGGCATGCTCGACCCGCCGAGCGGCGGCGCGGACCTCATCGCGCACATCCGTGCCGACCAGTACCTGACGGACAGCCAGAAGCAGGCGCTCGTCCAGATCTACCTGTCGTTCCGCGGCGAGCACGAACCGTCGGAACCCGGTCCCAGGGCTCGTTGAGCTGCCCCGAGGCGTGCGGCCGGTCTGCGCCGCACGCCTGCCCCGTTAGGCTCGCCCAGGCATGCGCCGGCTCGCGATGCTCTCGTTCCACACGTCTCCGCTCGCCCAGCCGGGCACCGGCGACGGCGGCGGGATGAACGTCTACGTGCGCGAGCTCGCCACCGCGCTCGCGCGTACCGGCGTCTCCTGCGACGTGTTCACGCGGAGCTGCGGCCCGGGACTGCCGCCGGTGGTCGACGTCGAGCCCGGGCTGCGCGTCCACCACGTCCCTGCCGGCCCCGCGGCCCCGGTCGCCAGAGAAGGGCTCCTTGGGCTGGTCGGCGAATTCACCGAGCGCGTGCTCGAGCTGATGGCCGGCGACGCCGGCTCTCCCCTCGTCGACCAGGACGCCGGCCTCTTCGAGGCGGTCCACGCGAACTACTGGCTGTCGGGCGTCGCGGGCCACGCGATCAAGCACGAGCTGGACCTCCCGCTCGTCTCCACCTTCCACACGTTGGACCGCGTCAAGGCCGAGCTTGTCCCCGAAGAGGTGGAGGCCGACATGCCGAGCCGCCGGGCGGAGGTCGAGGCCTCGGTCATCGCGTGCTCGGACGCGGTGCTCGCGTCCTGCAGCGTGGAAGCCGACCAGATCGTCCAGCTCTACGGCGCCGACCCCGCGCGCATCTCCGTGGTCGCTCCCGGGGTCGACCATGCCTTCTTCGCTCCGGGCTTTCGTCCACAGGCCCGCCGCGCGCTCGGGTTGCCGCCCGACGGCACCGTGCTGCTCACGGTCGGGCGGATCCAGCCGCTCAAGGGCATGGACGTGTCGGTCCGCACTCTCGGGGCCCTGTGCGCGGACGGCGAGAGGGCCGTCGGCGCCCCGTTCCGGCTCGTGATCGTGGGCGGCCCGAGCGGGCCGCACGGCGACGAAGAGCACGCCCGGCTCCTCCGGCTTGCCCGCGCCCTCGGCGTCGAGGACCGAGTCTCGCTCGTCCCTCCCCAGCCCCACGAGCTGCTGTCGACGTACTACCGCGCCGCTGACGTGTGCCTCGTGCCCAGCCGCTCGGAGTCCTTCGGGCTCGTCGCCCTCGAGGCCGCAGCCTGCGGCACCCCCGTCGTCGCGTCCGCGGTCGGCGGGCTGACCACCCTCGTCGACGACGGGCGCACCGGGTTCCTCGTCGATCGGGCGGACCCCGACGCCTTCGCGCGCTGCGTCCGGCGGCTCGCAGCCGAGCCCCTGCTCGCCGAGCGCCAATCCACCGCCGCGGTGCTGCGCGCCCGGCGCTACACCTGGCGGAGAGCGGCGGCGGACCTGCGCGCCATCCACGACGACCTGCTCACAGGACGGCTCGTCGAGTGCTCCTGACGAGCGGGCGCTGACGTGCCGCTCGTCGACCTGCCCGGTGCCGAGCGGCTCGCTGTGGTCGCGGCCACGGTCGACGCCTGGGTCGCGCGCGAGCGCTCGCCCGACGGCACCTTCGGCCTCGTGGCCGCCGAGCGCCAGGACGTGACCGATCGCACGGCGTCGTGCCGGTGGTACCTGCGGTTCCGTGGCGAGGAGAAGGACTACGTCACCGTCTGGCTCACGCTCCGCCAGCGCACCCTCCACCACGAGGCCCAGTTCATGCCCTGCCCCGAGGAGCGCCGCGAGGAGGTCTTCGCGTACCTCATGCGCTGCAACGCAGAGCTGTACGGCATGGCCTTCTGCCTCGGGCCCGAAGACGCCGTCTACCTCGCCGGCAGGGTTCCCGCGGCGCTCGTCGACGACGAGGAGCTCGATCGCATCGCGGGCTCTTCGATCCTCTACGTCGACGGCCACTTTCCGACGGCGATGGCGCTCGGCCACCCGGCCGTCTACAGGCGTCGTCCGCGCCGGCGCTGAGCTGTGCCGTGCCGGGGCCACGAACCCGTGCCGCACCCGGCGTGCGGCGGTACCGTCGCGCCATGGCCGCATCGCTCGTGATCTCAGGGGGAGGACGCATGGGCGGAGCGCTCGTGACCGGGCTGCTCAGCCGCGGGGGGTGGCCCGTCGAGGACGTTGCGGTCGTCGAGCCGGATGCAGGCCGCCGCGCCGACCTCGTGGCCGCGCACCCCGGCCTCCAGGTCGTCGACGCCCCGGTTCCCTCGCTCGCCGACCCCCGCCCCGGCGCGGTGCTCGCCGTGAAGCCCGAGGTCGCGGAGGCCGCGTGCCGCGCCCTCGGGGCGGCGGGGGTGCGCAGGGTGCTGTCGATCGTCGCTGGGATGCCCGCGGCCCGCCTCCAGGCGGTCCTGCCCGACGGGGTGGCCGTCGTACGGGCGATGCCGAACCTGCCCGCGCTGGTCGGCGCGGGCGTGAGCGCGATCGCCGGAGGGGAGAGCGCCCGCGCCGCGGACCTCGACTGGGCGGAGCGGGTGCTCGGCGCGATCGGCACGGTCGTGCGGGTGCCCGAGCGTCAGCTGGACGCCGTCACCGCGCTGTCCGGTTCGGGGCCCGCGTACTTCTTCCTCGTGGTCGAGTCCCTCGTGGAGGCGGGCGTGCTCGCGGGGCTTGCCCGCGAGGTCGCGACCACCCTCGCCGTCGAGACGCTGAGAGGCGCCGGCGCGCTGCTCGCCGAGACCGGGGCGACGCCCGCATCGCTCCGAGCCGACGTGACCTCGCCGGGGGGCACGACCGCCGCCGGCCTCCGAGCGCTCGAGGCGAGGGGTGCTCGGTCCGCGTTCATGGAGGCCGTGCTCGCGGCCGCCGAGCGCGCCCGGGGCCTGGCGCGCTGACGTTCGAACCGCGGTTGCTCGCCGGCAACCCGCTTTCGCCGCGTCCGCCCGAAGGCGTACAGTGCAGGCGGAGGAGAAGTCGAACACCATGGCGTCGCATTCGACGAAGGGCACGACGAGCCGGTTCATGACGGTGGGCGAGGTCGCCTCCGTCCTGCGCGTCTCCAGCATGACCGTGTACCGCCTGATCAACGCCGGGGAGCTCCCCGCGGTCCGGATCGGGCGGTCGTTCCGGCTGCGCAGCGAGGATCTCGACCGGTACCTCGCGGAGCGGCTCACCAAGGCGGGTTGAGCCGCCCTTGCCCGGGGCGGGCCCCGGGATGAGCCTGTCGCGCCCTGTCGTCTTCTTCCTCTCCGACTACGGGCTCGCCGACGAGTTCGTGGGCGTCGTCCACGGCGTCCTCGTGCGCCTCGTGCCCGACGTCGCCATCGTGGACCTGACCCACGGGATCCCTCCCTTCGATGTCCGCGCGGGTGCGGAGTCGCTTGCGCGGGCCGTTCCCCACCTCGGCCCCGGCGTCGTGCTCGCCATCGTCGACCCAGGCGTCGGGAGCACCCGACGCGCCGTCGCGATGCGGGCGGGGGACGGACGCTGGTTCGTCGCGCCCGACAACGGGCTGGCGCTGCCCGCGGCGGAGGCGAGCGGGAGGGTGACGGCGGCGCGCGTGTTGAAGAAGCCCGTGGACCTACCTGCGACCTTCGACGGGCGCGACGTGTTCGCGCCCGCTGCTGGCGCGCTCGCGGCGGGCGCCGACCCCGCGTCGGTGGGCGACGAGGTCGACCCCGCGTCCTTGGTCCGGCTCCCGCCCCTGGAGGTGACCCGCAGGCAAGAGGGCGACCGCGTCGTCCTCCGGGCGCCGATCGCCTGGGTCGACCGGTTCGGCAACGTCCAGCTCGCGGCCGGCGCGCTCGAGGGGCCTCCCTCTGGCGCGCAGAAGGTCCTGATCAGGGTGGAGCCGCAGGAGCCGCCGAGGCGCCGGGAGCTGCTCGCACGGCGGGTGCTCGCCTTCGCGGACCTCGACGACGGCGAGGCCGGTGTGCTCGCCGACGCGAACGGACGGCTGGCCATCGTCGTGCGCGAGGGCTCGGCCGCGAAGACGATCGGGCTCAGGACCGGGGGATCCGTCGAGCTCGTCTGGTGACCCACGCGGGCGCTGCCGTACGCTCGGTCTTCGATGAACGCGCGTCACGCGACCGGCAACGGGAGGGATGTTCGCCCCCGCCGGGTCCCCGAAGCGACGATCGTCCGCCTCCCGCTGTACCAGCGCATCCTGTGGGAGATGCTCCAAGCGGGGGCGACCACCGTCTCCTCCGAGGAGCTCGCGGCCCGGGCGAAGGTCAACGCGGCCAAGGTGCGGAAGGACTTCTCGTTGTTCGGGTCCTTCGGCACCCGCGGAACGGGCTACGACGCCGCGTTCCTGGCGGCCCAGATCGACCGGACGCTTGGCTCGGACCGTGAATGGCCGATCGCCATCGTCGGGATCGGGAACCTCGGCCGTGCGCTCGCCAACTCCGACGGCTTCTCCTCGCACGGCTTCTACGTCGCCGGCCTGTACGACGTCGCCCCGTCCGTCGTCGGGTCCCGCGTCCACGGGCTCACCGTGCGTCATCTCGACTCGCTCGGTGACGCTCCGCCCGCGGCGATCGGGGTGATCGCCGCTCCGGCGACATCCGCCCAGGCCGTTGCCGACGCGCTGGTCGCCGCCGGCGTGCTTTCGATCCTGAACTTCGCGCCACGGGTGCTGTCGGTGCCGCCCTCCGTCCTGGTGCGCGACGTGGACCTCTCGGTCGAGCTGCAAGTGCTGAGCTTCTTCCTCACGCGAAGGGAGATCGACGTTGCGCCCGCGCGAGGCTGACCCCGTCGCCCGATCCAGGCGCCGGCTGGCTAGCCTCGCACCGTTGGATCGGTCAGGAGACCTCACGTACCCGTGTCCGTCGTCGCTGTAGGGATCGAGCACCTCCAGGCACCGCTCGAGCTGCTCGAGCGGGTGACCGTGGGCGACGCCGACCTCGCGAAGGTGCTCGCCGCGCTCCGCGCGTCGGACAACGTGCAAGAAGCGGTCGTCCTGTCCACGTGCCTGCGGACCGAGGTCTACGCGGTGGTCGACCGGTTCCACGACGCCGTCGACGACGTCTGCGAGCTCCTGGCCACCCGGGCCGGGCTCCCCGCGGACGAGCTGCTCGGACGCACGTCGGTCCGATTCGACGACGACGTCGCCTCCCATCTCTTCTCGGTCGCGGCCGGCCTCGAGTCCGCAGTGCTCGGGGAGACCGAGGTGCTCGGGCAGGTGCGGCGCGCGTGGGAGCGGGCGCGCGAGGAGCGGGCCTGCGGCCCGGTGCTCGGCGAGCTGTTCCGCCACGCGGTGCAGGCGGGCAAGCGGGTGCGCGCCCGGACGGGCATCGCCCGCGGCACCACGTCGTTCTCCTTCGCCGCGATCGAGCTCGCGGGCCGGCAGCGTGACGGCGGGCTCGCGGGCGCGGCCGTCTCAGTCGTCGGTGCAGGCGAGCTGGGGGCGGGGATCGTCCAGGCCCTGGCCGGGCTGCCCGAGCCGCGCCGTCCGGCGTCGGTGGTGGTCGTGAACCGGAGCAGGGACCGGGGACGTCAGGTCGCCGACGCCGTGGCGTCCACCCTCGGCGCGCGCGCTGTCGGCATGGAGGGCCTGGAGACCGCGGTCGCGGCGTCCGACGTCGTCTTCACCGCGGTGGAGTCGACCGGCCACGTCCTCACGGCGGGCTCGCTCGCGCCTGCCGCCGCCGCCAGGCCTCGCGGCCTGCTCGTCTTCGACCTCGGCATGCCCCGCAACGTGGACCCAGCCGCCGCCGCGATCGGCAACCTCACCCTCTTCGACATGGAGGACCTCCGCTCGGCGGTCATCCAGGCGGTCGACGAGCGCCGCCAGGAGGCCGAGCGGGCCTCGGAGATCGTCTCCGAAGAGCTCGTCTCGTACCGAGCGGCGAGCCGCGAGCGCGGCGCTGCGCCGGTCGTGAGCGCGCTGCGGTCGCGGCTCGAGGAGGTGCGCGCACGAGAGCTCGAGCGCCGCCGCGGCCAGCTGGGCGGCCTCGGACCTGGCGCGTTCGAGGAGGTCGACGCGCTCACGAAGGCGGTGCTCGCGAAGGTGCTGCATGCGCCCACCGTCGCCCTGCGGGAAACCTCGGGCACCCCCAAGGGCGAGCGGCTCGTGGAGGCCCTGCGCGCGCTCTTCGACCTGTGAGCGTGCCGCGCGGCGCGCGCGTGGTCCGGTTGGCCACCCGGGGCTCGCCTCTCGCGCTCGTGCAGGCCGAGACGGTCGCGCGCCTGTGCGAGGCGCAGGACCCCGCGGTGCGCGCCGAACGCGTGGTCGTGCGCACCGAGGGTGACCGCCGGCGCAGCGAGGAGCTCGACCGCATCGGCGGCCAGGGGCTCTTCGCGAAGGAGGTGCAGGCCGCGGTGCTCGACGGCCGCGCGGACGTCGCGGTCCACTCCGCCAAGGACCTGCCGGCGCGCACCCCCGAAGGGCTGGTGCTCGCCGCGGTGCCCGAGAGGGCCGACCCGCGCGACGCGCTCGTGGGCGCGTGCCTGGACGCGCTCGGTCCGGGTGCGCTCGTGGCGACCGGTTCGGCTCGCCGGCGAGCCCAGCTCGCCAATCTCCGTCCGGACCTCGGGTTCGTCGGCTTGCGGGGCAACATGGCTGCCAGGCTCGAGCGGGCGCAACGTGGCGGTGTGGCCGCGGTGGTCGCGGCGGCCGCGGCGCTGGACCGCCTCGGATGGGCAGATCGCATCGCCGAGCGGCTCGAGCCGACGCAGTGCCTTCCCCAAGCCGGACAGGGAGCGCTCGCGCTCGAATGTCGCAAGGACGACGCGGTGTGCCGTGAGCTGCTCGCACGCGTGGACGCGCGCGACGCGCATCGCGCGCTCGACGCCGAGCGCGCCTTCCTGCGGGCGCTCGGCGCAGGCTGCGCGCTGCCCGTCGGCGCTCTGGCCCGACCCGCTGCCGGCGGCGTCCGTGACGGCGGCGTCCGTGACGACGGCGAGCGTGACGACGGGGAGCGTGACGACGGGGAGCGTGACGACGGCGCACGAGAGCTCCTCGAGCTCGAGGGGATGCTCGCGAGCGGGGACGGACGTGTCGTGGTGCGCGCGCGGCTCTCCGGGGACGATCCCGAGGCGCTCGGGGCGGCGCTCGCGCGCATGCTGGTCCGAGAGCACGGCGCCTCGTCGCTCGCAGAGCTCGCGGGGCTCGAGGAACGCGACGAGCTCGCCAGGCGCGATGAGCCCGGCGCCGGCTCGGGGCGCATGTCGGGGTTCAGGTGAGCGTGATGAGGGGCCACCACGCGGACGAGCCGCAGGCGTCGAGCCGGCCGGGCACGCCGGCAGGCGTCGTCCGGGCGTCGTCCGGGCCGCTCTCGGGAGCGGTGGTGGTCGTGACGCGCCCGCGAGGCGACGCTGACGACCTCGCCGACGCGTTGCGCGCCGCGGGCGCGCGGGTGGTCGCGTGCCCCGTCGTGGAGATCGCCGATCCCGAGGACCCCACAGCGCTCCGCGAGGCTGCCGCCGACCTTTCGCGCTACGAGTGGGTGGCCTTCACGTCGGCGAACGCGGTACGGCGCTTCCTTGCGCTCCTGCCCGACGTCCGGGCGCTCACGGGCGTGCGGGTCGCGGCGGTCGGGCCTGCCACTGCCGGCGCGTTGAGGGAGCACGGTCTCGTCGCCGATCTCGTCGCGGATCGGACGAGCGCCCAGGGGCTGGCGGGCGTGTTCCCGGTCCCGGCCGCGCCCGGCGCTGGCGTGCTGTTCCCCGCGTCGGCCGGCGCTCGCCCGACACTGCCGCGAGCGTTGCGCGCGAAGGGCTGGGCGGTGGAGGAGGTCGTCGCCTACCGCACCGTCCCCGCGGCGCCGCCACCCGGCACGGTGGTGCGAGACCTCGAGACCGCGCTGGCGGTCACCTTCGCGTCGCCCTCGGCGGTGGAGGCGTACGTCGGGGGCCGCGCCGAAGACGGCCGACCGCTCCCGGTCCCCCCGCTCGTCGCGTGCATCGGCCCGGCGACGGCCGCAGCCGCGCGTGCCGCAGGGCTCGACGTGGGGGTCGTCGCGCCGAGCGCCTCGCCGGCCGCGCTGGTGGCGGCGCTGGCCGACGCGGTCGGGGGAGCCGGCACCGGCTCTCGCACCGGCTCTCGCACCGGCTCTCGCACGGGCTCTCGCACCGGCTCTCGCACGGGCTCCGGAGGCGCTCGGGAGGCCGGGGCCGAGCCCCGGTAGGCTCCTTCGCGATGGCACCGGAGGTCGGGTTCCCCCAGCGGCGGATGCGGCGGCTCCGGCGCACGCCGGCCTTGCGACGGCTCGTGGCCGAGACGCGCCTGTCGGTCGACGACCTCGTCGCCCCGCTCTTCGTGCGAGAGGGCATCGACGACCCCGTACCGATCTCCTCTTTGCCAGGCCACTTCCAGCACACGGTCGCCTCTGCGGTCGCGGAGGCCAAGCGTCTCGTCGACCTCGGCGTGCCCGCGGTCCTCCTCTTCGGCGTGCCCGCCACGAAGGATGCCGAGGGGTCGGGCGCCTGGGACCCCGACGGCGTGGTCCAGCGGGCGCTTCGCACGCTGCGAGACGCGTTCGGCGACGAGGTCGTGCTCGCCGCGGACCTGTGCTTGGACGAGTACACGGACCATGGCCATTGCGGGGTCCTCGCCGCAGACGGCACGGTCGACAACGACGCCACGCTCGAGCGCTACGCGCGCGTCGCGCTCGCCCAGGCCGCGGCGGGCGCCGACGTCGTCGCGCCCAGCGGGATGATGGACGGGCAGGTCGCGGCGATCCGGCGGGCGCTCGACGCCGAGGGGCACGAGCAGGTGGCGGTGCTCGCCTACGCGGCGAAGTTCGCCTCGGGCCTCTACGGGCCGTTCCGCGACGCGGTGGACGTCCGGATCGCCGGAGGCGGCGACCGGCGCGGCTACCAGCAGGACCCGGCCAATCGCAGGGAAGCGCTCGCCGAGGTCGCGCTCGACGTGGCAGAGGGCGCGGACGTCGTGATGGTGAAGCCGGCGGTGACCTACCTCGACGTGCTCGCCGACGTGCGACGCGCGGTCGACGTCCCGGTCGCGGCGTACCACGTGAGCGGCGAGTACGCCATGATCAAGGCGGCCGCCGCCAACGGGTGGATCGACGGCGCGGCGGTCGCGCTCGAGCAGCTCGTCGCGGTGAAGCGTGCCGGCGCCGACTTCGTGCTCACGTACTTCGCAGGCGAGGTGGCCGAGGCGCTCGGTGGCTGACCGGCCGGCGGGCGGCACCGACCGCCCGGCGACTGGCTCCAACGCGGCGTGGTTCGCCCGCGCCACCCGCAGCATCCCGGGGGGCGTCGACTCCCCCGTGCGCTCGTTCGCGTCGGTGGGCGGCACGCCGTTCACGGTGGCGCGCGGGGAGGGGCCTTGGGTCTTCGACGTGGAG